>NZ_PQLP01000025.1:0-41970 GCF_002918965.1 Acinetobacter sp. ACNIH3
TGGTTCAATAAAAAGCGTGTACACAGTGCACTGGGTTATGTATCGCCTTTTGAGTTTGAAGCAATGTACTATGATAAGATTAACCCGTTAGGTCAGGTGGCCTAACTTAAATAAAAAAGTCTCCGACGAACCCGGTACGGTTCAGTCCTTTGAGAATCAGCTTTCATATTGCATCTATTGGCATTCTGAATATATTAAGATTCGACTCTTTAGACTCCGCAGGTAATTTACCTAAACATTTAGAAAGTTTACTGGAAAAATCTAAGAGATATGTTTTGCCTGAGAGGGGAGTGAGGAGTTGCCCACGAGTTGTGAAAGGAACACCACAGAAATACCCAAGAAAATGCCAGTCAATTTCTTAACTGACCGGCATCACTTTAATTAAGGGCTTTCAGATGATTCAGATTTTTTGTCTTTCTCATTTCCATAATCTAAAGCAACCTGTTGCGCTTCGGCGGCGGCAGTTGCTTCTATTGGGATGGATTCATCTGCAATAGCTACTGTTCCAGTAAATCCAAATAAGCTCAGGATTAGAATCTTTGAATACTTTTCCATCTGAATTTCCTCTGCGTTTCTAAAACTTAATTTCAGTGTAGAGGGTAAGTTTAAATTCCGATGTATGAGCTATGTCTGCATATGTAAGATATTCAGGATCCAAGTTATAGAACCTCGGGTTTATGTAAGAATACTTATCGGATGAGTTTTTTTGTAGCGTTGACTGGCCAAATACAGACCGATTTTCTTGAAAATCTTTTATAGGGAAGATAATTTAATGGCAAATTATAAAAAGAGCATAGCAATGGTCAACTGCGGTAATCCCCCTATAATAAAATCCAAGAAGACATAAACAATATGAAACCAGGTACGATGAAATAGATCAGCAATAATATTGAGTTAAATGACATGCAGGGTTTCCATACTTTCTTATTAAGTTTAGAAGAAGAAGGTGGTGTTGATATGATCGCAGTAGGTCATGAGTCTTATACAGGACATCGCCTAGTACATAAGGTTAAGTTTGAAAAGAATTAGCACCTCCTCTGAGAGATTTTTCTTTACCAGTCTGTCTTTGTAACATCCAGTAATTTTTTTGTAACCTTATTGTTATTTATTGTTCACTTTGTTTATTATATAAAAGATGAAAGGTGGAGAATTTAAGATGCTCACTAAGGTGGTCGAAGCCATTGTGATTTCACTAATGGTAATTGCATTAATACTCATTATTTATGAAATGGGACAAGGACTTAATTGGACTTTATAAACGCTTTCTCAGTTTAAAAAAAGTCCTCAATTGATGGCATTAATTTATTTATCAGAAGTTTCAGAATTTTGATCTTATGCTTGGCTGACTAAAGATGAATAATATCTATATTGGTGATATTGTTTACCTAGTTTACGGTAGTCATCCAATGATGGTTGAAAAATTGCAGGATAATTTAGCTACTTGTATATGGTTCAGTGATAAAAAACATTTTTTCCGTGAGAATTTTCCCTTAAATATCTTAATAAAAAAAACGTAATTCAACAAAATATACCTGGGCGAATTCAACGCTCATAGTGTACAGGTCATTTCGACCATGGCATGTGTTACTGATCTGAACAATGAATCACTGGTAGAATTTTCTGCTGATGAACATGGATTTAAAGAGCTACTTAGTGAAGTCATGAAAATGAATTACGGTGCATTTTAAAACTATGTTATCGCTTGAACTGAGGATCAGAAAGCTTGTTTGAATCGATATATTTCATCCATAGATTATGCGCGAATGCTAAGAAATCTGTAGTTCGAATATTAACCCAAAAGAAGATCATTTTTTGATTTATGCGAGAGATCTATTTTATTTTTATATTTATAAGGCTAAACTTGCCTCCAATTTAATACTGGTATGTACCACTTAATTTTAGGACGTACTTTAAATATTAAATGTATTTAAAAATACTGTTTGCATGTTCGCCTAAACGATGATTTTCCATTACCACATGATGATCTGACTCAGGAATATTGATGATGACCATAGTTACCGATGATTTAGGTCATGGTATGGGCAATGCCTGGGAAAATAAAGACTGGGCACATATTTCTGATCCAGAATTACAAAGCCTGCAGCAGCACTATTCCTGTTTACAAGGTCATTTTGAGATTTTGTGGTGTAGTCCTCGGCCATTTTCATCTGCGGCGCTGGTCAAGGTGGAGCAGGATTTTGTGAGCAGGGATGAAGCAGTCGCGCATCAGTATTTGATTAAGCGCAGCCATTGTTCCTTTCGTCGTGCCCGCGATATTTTACAGGAGCATGCCGTTCTTCAACATTTAGCCTGCAAGGAAATTCCTGTTGCAGCATTGATTAGATCAAATCAAGGTCTGACCGCTTTAGAGCTAGGTGACTGGACCTATGAAGTCTATGCAAAAGCAGCCGGCTTAGATCTGTATGCAGATCAGCAATCTTGGAAACCTTTTTTCTATGCTGAACATGCGGCGAAAGCGGGGCAATTGCTGGCAAGCTTACATATGGCCATGCAGGATTTTCCTGAGCAGCAAGGCCGATCAGCATCTTATTTAGTGTCCAATCAGCAGCTTTTAGACAGTGAAAATATCGTTACAGCCATTCAACGGCGCATTGCAAACAGTCCAGAATTAAGCCGTTACTTTGCCGACAAAAATTTAGACCCTTACTTTTTAGATCAAATCTTACAGGTTCACCAGCGTATTCAGCCTGTATTGCAACAGGCAAGCAGAATTTGGACCCATAACGATTTACACGCTTCTAATCTATTTTGGTCAGCGCCGGATGCCAAAGCTGAAATTACTGCCGTAATTGATTTTGGTTTATCTGACCGAAACTCAGCAATTTATGATCTGGCTGTGACGATTGAACGTAATTTTATTGATTGGTTGGAATTAGAGCAGAACTCACATATTCAGATTGATGAGGCCGGTTTAACTGCCTTTCTACATGCTTATTTTTCCAAAGTACATCCACAAGAAGATTTTAGTATTTTGCCAGAACTGCTGAAAATCGTGCATCTGGATTTCGCTTTTTCAGAGCTGGAGTATTTTGTGGGCATTACCCACAACCTCAACCATGCAGATGCGGCTTATTACGACTGGATTATCGGTCATGTGGACTGGTTCTTTGGCGAACAAGGCCAACAATTTACCCAGACTTTAACCCGGCTCATTCAACACGAATTGCACTCTTCTTAGTTGCTCTCTAAACCCGGCATCATCACCCACTTCAAATACATAAGGTTTCGTATGAACAATCGTCAACTCAAACAGAATGTATTAACCCGATCTTTAAATATGATCATTCTGTCGCAGCTTTGTTTAGCCCCGCTGACTTATGCTGAAGACGATGTTCAACAGCTTGACACGATTGTCATTACAGCCGATCAAAGCATCCCTTACTCGAGTGCCAAAGTGAATGTCGAGGGATTTGCTACGGACAGTCTGCAAAAAATACCTGCATCGGTCTCTATCGTGACTGCCGATCTCATTGCTGAACAACATGCTCGCGTGCTGAGCGATGTGGTAAAAAATGATGCAGCCATCGGTGATGGCTATGCTGCAATTGGCTATTATCCAAACTTTGTCTCGCGTGGCTTTGAACTCGATTTGGCATCAAGCTACCTCATTAATGGCAATGTGATTCGTGGTGAACAAAACGTTGCACTTGAAAACAAAGAACGTGTGGAAATTTTAAAAGGCATTTCCGCGATTCAAAGTGGTATGTCGACCCCGGGTGGTGTGGTCAATTATGTCACCAAGCGACCGAAAGATATCCAGGCCCTGACATTCTCTGCCGATCAACACGGCCAGTTTTCAGTGGCAACTGATCTCGGTGGTTTTTTGGGTGATGAGCAGCAATTCGGATATCGCATCAATCTGGTGAATGAGCAGATTGAGTCTTATGTCGATCACGTGGATGGTGAGCGCTATTTAGCGGCATTGGCCTTAGACTGGAAAACATCTGAGCAATCTAAATTGGAATTTGATCTTGAAGCACAGCGTTCCGAACAAAAATCAGTGCCAGGCTATCAATTACTGGATGGCAAAGTCCCAGAAAATGTGAAATGGGATCGATTGCTTGGTTACCAGACTTGGGGTAAACCGGTCACGATCGATAGTCTGAATACTGGTTTAAAATATAGTTATGCCTTGAATGATGACTGGAACTTGGGACTTGTTGCAGCGCACAGTAAATCCAAGGTTGATGATTATTCAACATTTGCTTGGGGATGCTATGCCACGGTATGTGAATATAATGGCTTAGGCAACACCTTTGATGCTAATGGCAATTATGATATTTATGATTATCGCAACCCAGATGACACCTTTAAGACCAATCAATTTAAAGTCAAATTGGATGGGGTGATTGATACCAACTGGGCACAACATTATCTAAATTTTGATATTACGCAAACCAATAAATCTCGTGATCGATATCCTGGATTAAATAGAAACATATATACACATTTATACGAGAACCCAGAGGACATAGATATTGCAGGTAATATTTATGAGGATCCACTACAAGTAGAACAACAATTAGGTGATGTCGGTCCCTATTTTAAAGCTTTAGATAGTGAACAGACTGCTTTTACGGTTTTAGATCGTATTGAGTGGAATGAGAAATGGTCTACTTTGATTGGTGGAAAATGGATCGAGCTTGATGAACAAGCACATGCTTATGATGCAGAGGGTAAGCAGGTAATAAAAGTTCGTGATACGGATTTAGGCAAATTTTTACCACAGTTTGCAGTGAGTTATAGCCCGGTAGAGTCAACAACTCTGTATGCCTCTTATGCCAAAGGTTTGTCAGATGGAAAGACAGCGCCTTGGTTTGCAGAGAATGCTGCTGAAACTCTAGCGCCGATCTATTCAGAGCAATATGAAATTGGCCTAAAACAACAGATCAAGCAGTTTTTATTGACTGCCTCGCTATTTGATTTACACCAAGACAACCAATATAGCAAGCCGATTTCAGGACTTCGCTATTTTGTTGCGGAAGGCGAACAACATAGTCAGGGTCTGGAGCTCGGACTGAATGGTGCATTAACCGATCATCTGGCCTTAACTTCATCTTTAGCCTTGACTAAAGCCCGTTTAGAAAATGTAGAAGCGGTTGAATATGGCAATCATCAGGCGCAAAACGTGCCAAAAGTTCGTTTCGCAACACATCTTCGCTATAACGTACCGAGCATTGCAGGTTTCACTGTTCTGGCAGGTGGTCAATACAGTTCCAGCAAATATGCTAACAAAGAGGGTGCTGCGAAAGTCGCAGGTTATAGTGTGGTTGATTTAGGCGCTGCTTATCAATTTAAGCTAAATACGACCGATGCATTGCTACGCTTGAATATTAATAATCTGTTCAACAAGAAATACTGGCGTGATGCAGGTGAATTTTTGGGTGACGATTATTTATTCTTGGGTTCGCCGCGTACAGCAACCTTGTCATTCAATCTGAACTTCTAAATTGGCTGCTTAATCAGGTTATATTGCTATGGAAAATATAGAAATTGCAGCGTTCATTTTAAATGTTTTAGGTGTCTGGTTGACGTCTAAACAATATAAAGCCTGCTGGGTAGTGAATATTGTCGCTGTATTTCTGTATATCATTATTTTTTATCGTGTCAATTTATTTGCAGACGCAGCATTACAAGCCGTATTTATCTTGATGCAACTCTATGGCTGGTATAGCTGGTCGAAGAAAGATCAAGACCAGGATCTGACTGTACAGATTGGCTATTTGAATAAAAAAATCTGGGTATATAGCCTGATTGTGGGTATTGTCGCTGGTCTGGTGATTGGTGCCTTATTTGCTCATTTCACCGCAGCGTCACTACCTTGGTTGGACTCCATGTTAGCCTCTTTTAGCTTGGTGGCAAGTTATTGGGCGGCAAAAAAATATATTGAAAGCTGGGGCTTGTGGTGTGTTCTAGATGTGATTTATGTCGGTATGTACACCCATAAATCATTGTATTTAACAGCCGTACTCTATTTTCTCTTTATTCTTCTTGCACTGAATGGCTGGAGAATGTGGCGAAATCTTTATAGAGTGAAATTATCTTGAAATGACACTATTGCAAATAGAAATTTGAGGTGATGCTCTTTCCTTTAAAAAAAGTGTTTATAGACTAAAAACTTTATTTGAATTGGCCGCAGCTTGAAAATGTTGCTGATATTTTGTGAAAGCTAGCTACCATACATTCAAAGCGAACCGAAGTTCGCTTTGAATGTATTTCACTTCTTAAAAGAACCCGGCTGGTTTGGTCGAATAGCTCACTAACAGATTTTTGGTTTGTTGATAATGATCCAGCATCATTCTGTGATTCTCACGACCAATGCCGGATTTTTTATAGCCACCGAAAGCCGCATGCGCAGGGTAGATGTGATAACAGTTGGTCCAGACCCGACCGGCCTGAATGGCACGGCCAGCACGGTAGGAAGTATGCGCTGAGCGTGACCAGACCCCGGCACCGAGTCCGTAAATCGTATCGTTGGCGATCTTGATCGCATCATCAAAGTCTTTAAAGGTGGTCACAGCCAATACAGGCCCGAAGATTTCATCCTGGAAGGTCTTCATGTCATTGGTGCCTTTAAAGATAGTCGGCTCAATATAGAAACCTTGACCCACTTCCTGACGTGCTTCACCACCAGTCAGGATCTGTGCGCCTTCTTCACGACCAGTGGCAATACAGCCCAGAATCTTGTCCTGCTGTTCCTGTGAGGCTTGCGCGCCAATCATGGTGTCAGTATCCAGCGGATGCCCGGTTTTAATCCGTTTCACCCGTTCAACGGCACGCGCCAGAAATTCGTCAGCAATACTTTCCTGGATCAGCGCACGCGATGGACAGGTGCAGATTTCACCCTGGTTCAGGGCAAACATGGCAAAACCTTCCAGCGCTTTGTCCAGATAATCGTCTTCCTGATCCATGATGTCGGCAAAGAACAGATTCGGTGATTTACCCCCCAGTTCCAGCGTCACCGGAATAATATTTTCGGTGGCATATTGCATGATCATCTGACCGACGGCGGTAGAACCGGTAAAGGCAATCTTGGCAATGCGTGGGTTGGTGGCTAGCGGGCGACCGACTTCAACCCCATAACCATTGACGATATTCAGGACACCCGGTGGCAAAATATCCTGAATCAGTTCAGCCAGCACCAGAATGCTGACCGGAGTCTGTTCTGCAGGTTTCAACACAATGCAGTTGCCCGCAGCCAGGGCAGGTGCCAGTTTCCAGGCAGCCATCAGAATCGGAAAGTTCCACGGGATAATCTGACCCACGACGCCCAACGGCTCATGAAAATGATAAGCAATCGTATCTTCATCAATTTCGGAAATGCCGCCTTCCTGCGCACGAATACAGCCGGCAAAATAACGGAAATGGTCAATAGCCAGCGGAATATCGGCAGCCAGCGTTTCACGGATCGGTTTGCCGTTATCCCAGGTTTCTGCCACTGCCAGCAGTTCCAGATTTTGTTCCAGACGATCGGCAATTTTCAACAGAATATTGGAGCGGGTGGTCGGCGATGCTCTGTTCCATTGTTCTTTGGCTTTGTGCGCTGCATCCAGGGCCAATTCAATGTCTTCTACAGAAGAACGCGGAACCTTGGTAAAGACTTTGCCATCTACCGGAGAGATGTTGTCAAAGTATTCACCTTTGACCGGAGCGACCCATTCGCCGCCAATAAAATTCTCGTATTGTGCTTTAAAATGAACTTTTGAATCAGGTTGATTAGGATCGACGTAACGCATATTTATTTCCTTTGCTTATTTTCGTATGGCAAAACCGCTTCTACAGCTTTGGTATAAGGTACTTCTGCACCTTATTTGATTAATATAACTGGTATAAGGTTGGAAAAAGGTTGGAGCTAGCATGTTCACGATATTTTCATCCATTTTAAAAAAATAACGATTACAGCGGATGTAAATCATGAATTGTTGTGAGAATAAGGAATGATGACAAAACAAGATTTGATGGAAAAAAGGCACAATACTGATCAGCTTCGGCAAAACAGCAGTTTGTCTCCCTTACATGCAGAACAGCTGGGACAGAGTATTGCCAGCTCCTGGCAACGTTCATCCTCGGCTGAAATCCCGAAGAATCGTTTAGCAGCACCGCTGACGGATTTAAAAAAGACCACTTCTTCCTCAACTTTAGCCCAAGCCCTGCAACATTGTGCTCAGGATTTAAAACATATTGCCGAGCAATCTTCTATGGTGCTGGCGGTCGGAGATATCGGCAGCACCATCATTTGGGCAGCTTCTAGCCCACAAATGCAAAGTGCCGCAGAAAGTGTACATTTTATTGAAGGTGGGCAATGGCGCGAAGAGCTAGTCGGAACCAATGCATTGGCATTATCCTTAAAAACTCAACAATCCAGCTGTGTCTTTTCCAGTGAACATTACATGTCCTCCATTCATGATTGGGTTTGTTACGCTGCCCCGATTATTGATCCCTATTCAAAACAGGTCTTAGGTGTCATTGATCTGTCGACTACCTGGCCAAAGCATAACAGTTTAGCACTACTAGCTGCGGAGCGCTGTGCTACGATCATCCAGTCGGCTCTACTAGAATGCCAGAAGCAGCGCCTGTTTATTCGAGCTTTTTCAGTACCTCAAGTGCTGTTTAATGGCAAGATGCTGGTTCTGACTCCTCGACAGATTGAAATTCTGACCATTCTAGCCTTATGTCCGCAGGGTCTGAGTCTAGATACATTGCATCAAGCCTTATATGGCGAGCGCAAGGTCAGTATGGGGACTTTAAAAGCAGAAATGTCACAGTTACGCGATGTATTAGGTGGTATGCTGGGTTCCAGACCCTATCGTTTATTGGCGCATGTAGAGGCTGATTTTTTAATGACAGAGCAATCTTTAGATGCTGGGTATATCGATTCAGCCTTGAAGTTATGTATCGGCGTATTTCTGGCCAAAACAGAAAGTCCATTTCTATGTGCCTGGAGAGATTGTCTGGAATCACGCCTGAGCGATGCCATTTTCAAGGCTAATGAAACCGATGTCTTGCTGAAACATGTGGCACATTTTCCTGAAGCGATTGATGCTGTAGAACGCCTGATTGAACTGATGCCCAAAAACCATCCCGTTCATCAGACTCTGTTAAAATATAAAAATCTTTAAAGCTGATGTAACTATCGGTACAAAGCTAAACAGTTAAAATAGGAAAATTCTGGAATATTAAGTATTATCCTTGCTTACTGTGGGTTTGCTTATTAATTTAGACTGAACCTGATCCTAAAATTTTTATCAGTGGCTACCCAGTTTGCCTAGCTGCTTGATGGGATGCTCTTCATTAAAATCAGCTACGCTTACCTTCATGTCATTTGAAGGACGCGCAGTTTATTCCTCAGAGATTAAATATGATATTAAGATCATACGACGGGAAATTTTTTCTGGCTGGAACGGGCTAAAAAATCGTGGCATTTTTCTACCATGGGATTAATGTCGATATTCATAATGAAGGGGACTTCATAAAAAAGAAACACCCCCCGCTTTTATCCTCTTATGAAGGCAAAAGGATCAGCCAGGAACAGGAAAATGCATGTCTGCTCTTGGCACACTTCCTCAGGAAGTGAAACAGGGGCTGTTAAAAATGTAAGTCAGATGCTTGGAGAGAAGACTTACATTGAGGCACTACATCGCCGCTTTAAAAATATCTACCACTTGGGCATGGCTGGCTTTACGTGGATTGGTCAGCATGCAGGCATCTTTTTGTGCATTTTCCGCCATGATGGCCAAGTCAGCTTCTTTTACATTCAATTCCGTCAGCCCAGATGGAATACCAATTGAAGCCGAAAGCTGACGAATGGCGCCAATCGCTTCATAAGCTGCTTCAGTTACGGTTAAGCCTTCTGTATTCACCCCCATCAATTGGGCAATTTTGGCATAACGTTCAGGACAAGCAATCAGGTTAAATTCACAAACATGGGGGAGCAGAATTGCATTACAAACACCATGCGGCAAGTTGTAGAAGCCTCCGAGCTGATGTGCCATCGCATGCACATATCCTAAAGAGGCGTTATTAAAGGCCATTCCGGCAAGATATTGAGCATAGCTCATGGCATCCCGTGCTTCTAGATTATCCCCATTCGCCACTGCGGGACTGAGCCATTCACTGATCATGGTGATCGCCTTTTCTGCGCAGGCATCAGTGATGGGATTAGCAGCCGTAGATACATAGGCCTCAACCGCATGTGTCAGAGCATCCATCCCTGTTGCCGCAGTCAGGCCGGCAGGTTTGGCCAACATCAGTTTAGGGTCATCAATTGCAATGAGTGGTGTGCAACGCCAATCTACAATCGCCATTTTCACATGGGTATCGGTATTGGTAATGATACAGAAACGTGTCATCTCCGAAGCCGTCCCTGCCGTGGTATTGATTGCAATCAGTGGTGTCATCGGAACGGTACTTTTATCAATCCCTTCATAATCACGGATATGTCCGCCACCTGCAGTGACCAGACCGATGCCTTTGGCACAGTCATGTGATGAGCCCCCACCTAACGATACAATAAAATCACAGGCATTTTCATTATAAGCTTCAACTCCATGATGCACGTTAATATCAGTTGGATTGGGTTCCGCACCTGGGAAAATATAACTGTCAACACCTGCCTCTTTCAAATAATCTGCAATATCATCTGCAACACCAAATTTAAACAGGCCAGCATCAGTTACAATCAGTGCTTTCTTGGCGCCTAAATTTTGTGCTTTGATCCCGATTTCTTTAGCACAGCCCGGACCAAAAAGTGAAACACAGGGAATATAAAAACCGTTAGTTTGATCTGAAATATTTTTAAAAGCCATGGTGTTATTCCTTCTACCATTCATTGATTATTTTATCGGTGACCCTCACCGTAATATGAGTATTGAATGAAGTTAAAAAGAATCCTACCTACCAAATACCTACCAATTTAAATTTTTGATTCTAGCCAAAATAATGCATTTGAGGTATTTAAAAGCAGATTGGCAAGGTTTAGCAGATACTGGGTAGATTGGTTTAATAAAGGGCGTGTGAATAGCACACTAGGCTGTTTGCTACTTTCTGATTTTAAATAAATACTAAAATGCTTTATTCATTTTTAAGATAAAGATAAACAGTACAGGGCTTAGAAATACCCATAGAGACACAAAGCTAATACTGGAGCTAAACTGGGTACGTAATAAAAACATCGCGACGAATAAGAAAATACCTGCAGCGAATTTAGTGTACGTAGGAAAATCCGCTAAAAAAGCGTAATGAGATTTTCGGGTTTTTAGGATCTGCTTTTCACTTACCACATAAAAACCAAAACAGCTCAGCCAAAGCAGACCGATCACTGCAATCCATATCATATTGATGATTCCTGTTGAGTGATTTTTAATTTAGCCTGAATTTTATTGACCGCTTTTTGCTGAATGGGCGTAATTTTTTGGTGTAAAAATAGGGCAAAAAGGGCCAAGGTCCATAACATTAGCTCAATACGCAAAAAAGGCCAATAAGTCGCAAAAGAAGCAATATATTGCTGGGAAACTAAATAATAAATATCAATCAGGGGAAGTATAAAGGCAGCACAAATCAGAAGTTTAAGCTGCATTCTCCATATATGCTGCTGTGGGGTTACACATGCCAGGATAAAACTGCCAAGCCAGATACTGAAAAAACTATAAATCTCATAATTTGGTGCACCTGCAGGAATACTGATAAAACGATTCGCATAGAGATAACCCAGCATGGAAAGTGGCAAGCCAATTATCATGGTGATATTTAAGCGGTTCACCAAATAATGTCCGAGATGGAAGCGCGCTGATTTTTTCTGCATCTGGCGTTTCAGACTCCACAGCAGCAGTCCGGACGCAATCATTGCGCAGCCTAAAATGCCAGAGAAAAATAACCCTAAACGTAAAATAGGTTCGGCAAAACGTGCCATATGCAAGCCATATATGCCGGCATTGAGTGTGGCAATTGCACTTTCATTTCGTGTATTTTCAAGCAATCTTCCGGTTGCAGCATTTAAAATAAGCTGTGTCTGATTGCGGGTAATGGACTCATCTTTGAGTTGCGTCAAAGTTATTTTTGCCAGCTGGGTATTCGGCTGCTTGACCGTGATATTGTCAAATTCCGCATATCCCCAGTGTTGCTGTGCCGTGGTGATAAAATGTTGAATTGGCAGCATCTGGGTTTTCACAGGAACTGAGGGGGTGGCTGATGTATTGATTGTGCGAATTTCTTCAAAATATTGAAAGGGATTGTCTGGATAAAGCTTTTTCATACCGGAAGGCAGCACGATATAAAAGAAAATCGCCAGCCCGGTAAATGTCATGGTCAAAAAGAACGGCAGGGCAATCACTGAACTGACATTATGAAAATCCAGATAGGAGCGCTGCCCCTTAAATGCTCTTAAGGTAAAAAAATCTGTCAGGATTTTTTTATGGGTAATGATTCCTGAAATCAGAGTCAATAACATGATAAAGGCAGCAATCGTCACAATCAGCCGACCAATGGTGTAGGGCATACCATAGAGCTGAAAATGAAAATTATAGAAAAAATCTCCCCCTTGGGTGGCCGAGAGGTTTAATTCTTTTCCTGTCGAAGCATCCAGGGTTTTGACTTCATAGCCACCATCCGCTTTTTGCCAGTAGACTTTATTCACAGGTGAATCTTGATTGGCGACTCCGATATACCAGTTTTGGGCGTTCGGTGCATGCTGCTGTAAATAGCTGTAAGCAGATTTTAAGGCAGTTTCCTGATTGACTTGTATTGAGGCAAATTCAGGCTGCATCCATATACTGATTTCATGCCGGTAATAGGTGACCGCGCCTGTTGAAAAGATCGCGAAGAGCAGCCAGCCAAAACTTAAACCTAACCATGAATGTAGCCATGCCATGGATTGACGGACAGATTTATGCATGGTTTAACCTATGAAGCGGGAGATGGTAAATAAGCTAAGGAAAGGAAGCAGGCTATAGACCGAAAGCTTTTTTAAACTCTGGATACAGAAGATGCCAATCACAAAACAGACATAAAAAATCAGGGCAATAACGGCGGCCAAATAGACGGATTCTGCTTTGGGCAGAAAAGCCTGTAGAAAGTAAGCCAGATCGAATGCGATCAAATAACTGCACAAGTAGCCCATCCCAAAGCTCATGCCTAAGCGATAGAAAATGGCGAGTGGCTGCACTACAACAGACATCATATTTGGCCTTGAATAAATCTATACTGATGAAAATCTAAAAACTTAATAAACAAAACTTAAAGTCGTCACCAGATACTGTTTTTTATAGGCCTGCTGATTCAATTTTCCGGCCTTGTCTGCTTCTTTGCCAACTTCAATGACATATTGACCTTTCCATGGCGTGGCGATCGTAATCTGGCCTTGGCCGTTGGTGGTGTATTTTTTTAGCCAGAATTGCGGGGAAAAGACTGTGACTTCAACATCCGCAGCAGCTTTACCCTGATACAGTACCGTAAATGTATTGCTGTTGATCTGGGTCGGGACAATATCCAGTTCTGACTCTGCTTTCAAGTTTTTTCTGCCGGATTTGGCATGATAGCTCAGCAATGATTCTCCATAGATCAATTCATGAGTGAGCTGGACATCGGTCTGGCCTTGGGTTGCATAGAGCAAATGATCCTGTTGCATTTGAGGACTAAATGTTTTTTTGGCCTGAACGGCCTTTGCCTGATTGAAAGACTTGAGGGCACCTTGCTGAGTTTCTTTGAGCTGTTCACTATATTCACCAAAGAACGCATGAGTCTGCTGATTTGTGCCACGTTCTAGCCAAAGCATATGCGCCTGAGCTGAAAGTGTCATAGACAGTCCAAGGGTCAAAGCGATCATTTTTTTCATTTGTTTTACCTATTTTTGTGTATGTAGTGATGATTTAGCCCTGAACATGTCATTAAGGCTAAGCTTGAAAATCAGTATTTAAATTTCACGGCAACGCTGTAATTCGCTGGTGCACCATAAAAACCTTGCTGATTGGGGAAATTGAATAGGTATTTTTCATTGGTCAGGTTATTACTATTGGCTTGCAAGGTCATATGCTTATTCAACTCATAGCTGGCCATTAAGTTCACGAGCGCATAGGCATCCTGTTCAATGACTCCAGCTTTCTGGGTAATCACTCCATTGGTGGTTGCTTCAGGCACATCCAGATAGGTTTGATCCTGCCACTGCACACCAAGGCCCAGTTTCAGTTTTGGAAGTTGTGGCACCTGATAGGTAGTTAAAAGATTAAAAGACTGGGTTGGATTGAAGGTACGCGCATCACCGCCATTGATCAGATCTTTCAGGCTAAACTGGGTATAACCAAAGCTTAAGTTAAAATGGTCGGTCAGTTGTCCCGCCAAGCCAAACTCGTAGCCTTGGGAACGCAGGTCACTGACCTGAGTTGTGCGTAAAGTCGGAATACCATCAGAATCACGAAGCGGATAATTACTTTGCTCCGTTCTGAACACGGCCATAGTTGCGGTAAGCTTGTCATCTAGCCAAGAACCTTTTACTCCGACTTCATAGCTTTCACCTTCGATCGGTTTGTTAATGCTGACTTCATCTGCTTTGGTGGTTTGCGGACGGAAAATCGAGGTATAACTCAGATAGCCTGTATATTCAGGGCTAAAGTTATAGGTCAGACCGGCATAGGGTAAAACTTTATCTTCATCATAAACAGTATCTTTTCCATAACTACTGCCACTGCTTTCAGCCTGAACGTAGTTCGCACCTAAAAGCAGTTTCAGATCATCATTCAGATGCAGTCGGGTCGCAGCATAAAGGCTCTGGTTCTTCTGCCGGATATGCATTTCACCACTGGTTTTCGACATATCCCAGCTTGGTTCTTCGGGTGTAAAGCTGGCTAAATCTGTGGTCAGCGGATTGACAAAGCTGCCAGCATAACCCAATTCATCCAGACGATTTTTGGCCCAGACATAGCCCAATGAGGCTTCATGGCGTTGTCCCCAAAGCGGATAGGTGCCGCTAAAACTCAGGCTGGCTTGTTGTTCTTTATTGTCATCAATATACATGCCTGGGTAGAGGAAGATGCCTGAAGTGCCATTTGCGCCAGGTTTGCCGGACAGAAACAAGAGCTTTGAATCGCGTTGTGTACGTTTTTCATCATAGGTGAGTTTGGCTGTCCAGTCGCCACCCAGTTTTTGTTCAAGCTCGGCAAAGTAACTTTTAATATTGCTATCCCAGTGGGCCCAGCTTGGACTGTAATTATAATTCCGTGAGTAACTGAGCTGCTCACCTTCAGTATTGATCAGTGGATTAGAACCCCAATTGACACCATTCGGCTTGTGATTGGTTTCAGTATAGCCAGCAGTCAATAGAGTTGTGCCAGTAATATCTGCCTCCACAACAGCACCTATGCCGTTTTTTTCCAGTTCATAACGATCCAGATAACTGTCGCCTGTTTGTTGATAGCCAAATACACGACCTCTGACTTTTCCATCTTGGGTGAGAGGAGAGGATACATCTACTTCATAGCGCTGCGTATTCCATGAGCCATAACTGGCATTAAAGGCTGTTTGAAGGTCGGATGTCGGGCGTTTGCGAATCATATTAATAGTTGCGCCGGGATCGCCAATTCCATTATTTAAGGCATTCGCGCCTTTGACCACTTCTACACGGTCAAACAAAAAACTGTCTGGATTATCATTATTATAATTATAGCCTTCGAGTGGAATACCAACGCCATCGACTAAAACATTTGAAATCTCGAAACCTCGGGCAAGGTAGGAGGTCCGTTCCGTTTCCTGATTGCTGACGATAATGCCAGGGGTATTGCGCAGTACGTCCCGGGTATTATCCAAGGCAAAGTCATCCAGTTGCTGGCGGGTAAGGACATTGACTGTTTGCGGCGTTTCCTTAAGTGGAATATTCAGTTTTGAGGCGGTTGACGAGTTTTGGATGATATAGGCTTTACTCTGTTCAGAGCTGAGCTCACTCTGTTCTGATTCCGCTGTAACGGTAATCGTCGGTAATTGCTGAGTATCATCGGCAAAACTTTGTTGTGTAACTAAAATCGAAAAACTGAGTAAAGATAGTTTAAATGATGAAGGAACGGTAGAAGACATTTTAGTTAATGTAAATGATAATAATTATCACTAATTTTATTATTTAATATCTCTTAAAGCAATCTCAACATAACAGGAAATATGAATGAAAAATGGGTTAATGATAGGTAAATTTCCAAATAAAACTTTAATGTAAGGATAGGGAGCAATAAATATCACTATTAAAAAGATGTTATTACCTTACCTTTGTGCTCCTGAAAGGCTTTTCTACACTAATAACTAACACTATGATTTTATTATATTTATTTTTTATTAAAGTTTTATAAGACCCTTAAAAATCAGTATCGTGAAAAATATTTATGCAATAAAGCCACGAAGAGATAAAGCTTATCCTGTGCTGTTTGCATCTCAGCGATGTCGATATGAAAGTAACAATTGAAGCGCTTCCTGACAGGGCGATCACCTTGTACCTTAGGCAGTCATGAAATACTATGCCGCTGCAAGCAGCGGTGTAACGACGAGCGTGTCAGATAAGGAATACTCGGCTGCAATGCATAAAGGCAATCGTCTAGCGGCAACAAAGTGCGTTTTTGAAAAGCAACAATTGCCGCCTCATCTTCAGGCGATAACACGCTTGAGCGAGGATTCTTTGGGCCGGTTGTAAGATCATCTACTGAAGTACGTTTCTTCCATTTTGCGACGGTTTTTTGATTGATGCCGTAAAGCTTGGCTAGCGTTCTTGAGCTCTCTTGACTATTTTGTATTGCTCGACGCACTGTCTGTGTCGTTGTGACGCTGCTGTGTAGAACTTGTCCCATAGTGCTTCCTTCCATTTCTCTAAGAATGTTGCACCATTAAAATCTGGGACTAAACATCTAGCTAGAAAGTTCCACAGTTTGAAATTAAACGTCGATAAGCCAGGAAAAAGCACAAGCTACCGATCATTCCAAGATAGAGCAGTTTAGGCAAGATCAGTGTTGTAGTCACACCCATTTGATTGAGTTGAATAAACATCTGCACAATTTGGGTAGAGGGCAGGATTTCGCCAACGACTTGCATCCAGGTGGGCATGGCAGCATGCGGCCAGGCCGCACCAGATAAAAAGAACAGTGGAATGGAAGTAAACACAATTACATGACCCGCACGCTCTGGCAGATCCAGAAAACTGGCAAATAGGCAGGTCATGCCAATTATTGTGTAGATAAAAACCGGAACAGCCAGTAGCATCCCGAACAGGTTGCCACCGCGCGGATAATCAAACAGCCAGAAGCTGAAACCGAATAAATAGAAACATCCCAGACAGCCGATGGTGAAGACGGCTAAGCACATCCCAGTCAATGCATTTACGTTTAATTCTATTTTTCTTTCCCGATATACCAAAATCAGCATACTCAAACCTAAAAGAATGGTTTGGTGGATAATTAAGGGTGCAACCGCAGGAAAGACATAGCTGCCATAGCCGGACAGCGGATTAAATAAAGGAATTTGATGCACAGAAAGAGCGGGTGAAAAATCCGAGACCTCGCCAAAGCGTTCAGTATAGTCTGCCAACGTTTGCTCAACCGATGTGGCTAAGCCCAGACCAATTTGTTTGGTCACTAAAAAGTTGGCTGTGCTTAAATACAGGCCAATGCCACCTGTTTCACCATGCCTTAAGCTTTGCGATAAATTGTCCGGTAGCAGTAAAATGCCATCAGCTTTTTGTGACTCCACCCCTTGTTTGGCTTCGGCAAAATTTCCGGTAATCGCCTGAATTTCGACATTGGGGCTTTGTGCCACCTGACCAATAATGCGGGTACTTAAGCTACTTTGTTCTTCATCGACAATAATAATCGGTAAGGCTTCAGCCTGCTGTGCCTGATAAGCGGTCGGATAAAAAAAGCTGTAAAACAAGACGGATAGAATCAGCGTGGTAAAGATCGTGCCGTGACTGACGATATCTTTAAAGCTTTGTAGATAGTAAAACCAAAGGGATTTCATGGTGTTGCTCCTTTGGCGATTTTTTTAAGAAATAGATAAGCCAGCAGAGCGTAGACTAGGGCATAGATCAACAGCATCAATCCAGCTTGCAGTGAAATATGTACTGGACTACCAATCACCCATTGTTCAGTTTGTAATTTGGCATAGGGCGTAAATGGAATAATATTGGCCCAAAACTGGGTGAACAGGGGCGCATTATTTAAAGGTAGGGTCACACCGGCAAAGCTCAACGATGAACCCCCATAGACCGCAATGAGGCCGAAAGATTTACTTAAATCTTTGGTCGCCAGAACCACTGCACTGCTTAAAAATGCATAGGCGCTATACAGCAGAAATTGCGCCAATAGAATCAGGCTGAGTGAGCCGGCAACAAACCAGCCGCGAATCTCAATCAGCCAGAACATCCAGATCCAGGTCCATAGACTAAAAATAGCCACATAGACCAGGTTCTTAGACAGCAATGCCATCCAGATGGACGAGTTGCTGATCCAGCTTGTTAAGGTCTGTCGCTTCAGTTCCTGACCGACGGAAAATGCCACACAAAAACATAGCAGTAAATGCAGAATTGCCGGAATGACATAGGGTTCCAGATAGAATTCATAATTCAGTTGTGGATTATACAGCGGCGATATTTTGATATGCGGCGACGGTGCTTCGAGAGAAGGCAGCCGGTTGCCCAGATATTGCTGTCCGCCAAATTCAGCCAGTGCTTGCAGGGTACTGACCAGCATGGCAGAGGAGATGGTATTTCCGATACTGAAATAACTCTGGTTAAAGGCAATACTGATGTCAGCATCCCGGGCACGAACCAGACGTTGCTCGGCACCGCTGGGAATATGGATATAACCCCAAATTTTATTTTGATTTAGCAGGCGCTCAATCTCAGCTGTTTGTTCCGACACCGTAGCAATTTTAAGAGTATGATTCAGCGCCACATGCTGATAAATGCTTTGACTCAGCGCACTCTGGTCTTGATCAATAATCGCAATCGGTAAATGATCCGGTTTCCCTTGAGCAAACATGCTGCTGAATAAAATAATCACCAGTGCAGGTGCCAGCGTGACCAGACACAGATCCCATTTTTCTCGGAGCAGATAGCGCAGTTCGCGCCATATACCCGTCCACATTATCGGGTCTCTTTCAGTTTAAATAACACGCTCATCCCGACTCTGAGTTCAGGAATTGCTGGTGCGGGCACAAGATGCAGCTTAAAACTTCGTACATCATAACCGCCGGTTTGGCGTGTGGTCTTAATGGTGGCAAATTCGCCCTCGGCACTGATCTGCTTGATTTTAAAAGTGGCGGTTTTATCTAGGGCGGGAATATAACCTTCAATACTGCTCATTTTCTGAAACGGGGCATATTGGTCTTCACGAATATTCAGGCTCACCCACATTTGATCTTCAATCAGGCTGACCACAGGGACTGCGGTGGCTACCAGCTCCGAGACTTTGCCATAGGTTTTAGACACCGTTCCGTTTACAGGTGCTACTAATTGGGTTTCTGCTTCTAAAGCATTGGCTTCATCCAGCGCAGCCTGGGCAATATCTACCTGTGCATCGGCGGAACTCTTTTGCTGCGAAGTGCTGCCACGTTTGGCACGTGCGTATTGCTGATACGCTGCTTCTGTCATTTGTGCTGCTGATTGACTGGCTGCATACAATTCATCACGGCGCTGGCGTGAAATCACACCTTCCTTAAATAAATTTGCACCACGCTCATAAGAAACTTTGGCTAAATTTTGCTGTGCTTTCAGCGATTGCCAGTTGGCATACAGGCTCGCGATATTTTCTTCTTGCGAGCCACGTTCAGCAGTCGATTGTAAGGCCAGCGCAGATTGTAAAGCCGCTGCGGCTTGCTGTTTTTTGGCCTGAATTTCCGGGCTGTTTAAGCGCACCAGTACATCGCCTTTTTTGACCCGCTGACCTTCTTCTACATAAATTTCTTCAATACGGCTTGGCACTTTGGTCGCCACCTGAACTGTTTCAGCTTCTACACGACCCTGCAATTCCAGCGGAGCCGGTTGGTAGCTTTTCCATAATCCAAATGCGATGACTGCCAGCAGAACTGGAATTAGGGCGAGCAATAAATATTTTTTCTTTTTAGCGATTTCAGGAGCTTGTTGTTGCTCGGTCGAAGTCGTCGCGTTGTTTTCTATTTCAGTTTTTGTTTCTACCTGTTGTGCAGGCGATTTTTCTGTATCGCTGGATGAAGCCGCTTCATTCACAGGATCATTGAGTTTTTGATCTTCGTTCATGTTCGGCTCCATTAGCGAATATAGTGGGTGTTGGTATGTTGGATGTAGTTCGGAAATTCTGCAATCGAGCCATGGCTTTGTAATAGGGTGGCCAGTGACATCACATATTTGTAGGCATTCAAGGCAGTTTCAGCTCGTAGTCCGCTCAGCATATTTTGTGCATCGATGACCTGTGTGGCGGTGCCCATATCTTCTTTAAAGGATAATTCTTGGATGCGTAAATTTTCCTGTGCGGCTTTCAAGTTTTGTGCCAGAAGTGCATCACTTTGCTGTGCACTGAGTGCTTCGCTATAAGATTTATAAATCAGATTTTCAATTTCCTGCTGGGTGCGTGCAGTGAGCAGTTCTGTGGCAGAGCGTTTGAGTTCGGCAGCCTGAATATTTTTGTTTTTATCGATCCCGGAAAACAGGTTATAGCGTGCGGCAACTCCGACAATCCAGTTTTCATTTTGATCCAGACTATATTCGCCAAAAGCAAAAACATTCGGTTTTTTCGCTGCTTGCTGGGCTTTGACATTGGCTTGAGCCAATTGGGTATCCAGCTGCATTTTTTGAATCAACGCAGAGTTTTGACTAAAAGTTTTCAGCAGATGATTTAAGGCCTGTGGCTCGGTTTTATTGACAAATAAAGGCGTCGAAAGTTCGGTGATGCTACTTCCTTGAAGCAGATTATTCAGCTGGAACAGGGCAGCATTCAAATTGGCTTGTGTGTTTTGCTGGCTGCGCTCGGCATTATTGCGTGCCACTTCAAACTGCATGCGCTGGCCTTTACTGATAAAACCTTGCTGTTCCATCTTTAAGGCATTGCGATAATGCTGCTGCATGGCATTCAGATTAAACAGCGCAGCTGCATGCAATTGCTTTTGGAGCTGCACACTAAAATAACTTTGAATCAGTTCAAAACGCTGCGTATCTTGCTGCTGTTTGTTGCTGAGCTGACTACGACCGACCTGAATATTGGCGATTTCTTTAGCGCTGCTTGTCAGTCCACCGGTATAAAGCGGCATCATGACTGAAACCGTCGGGCGAATCACCTGATCATCCAGCACGACATGCGAACTATCAGGAATTAAGCCAACTCCATTTTGAATAGGTTGTCTTAAACTATTTTTTAGCGGGTCAGCCAGACCCCCTAAGTTCAGTTCATCAATTCTATTATTTACACCATCCGTTAAGGATTGCTCTAAATTATTTTTTAATGCACCCAAAGGCAGATCGAGTTCATTATGAAAGGCATACGCACGAACATTCAGGTCGACTCGTGGCAGACCTATACCTTTCACTGCTTCAGCTTCAAGTTTTGAGGCCTGTTCCAGACTTTGATAGGCTTGGCTGCTATAAGAATTTTGCAACAACTGACGTTCAGCGTCCTGAAAGCTGATGCTCTGTGCATGAGCAAAGCTGCCATACATCATCGATGCAAGCAGATTTAAACCCCAGACAAGCTGTCTTTTATTTTTCTTTAAGTTCATAAAGTCGCTAAACTGATTTAAAGCCGGTAATGTTATCCGGCTAGTATAAATCAAAGGTATGCAGATAGAACTAGTGTAAAGTTATAGTATTGTTTCTTGTGCATTTGTCTATAAAAAAGGAAGCTTATGCATCCTTAATTAACCCGAATCGCGGATAAGAAATTGACTTGAAAAATAAGAGGACTAGAGCCATCAGTTGAGTTACCACACCAAACTCACAACTCTAGTCCTGATGTTCAATAGTACCGAATTATTCTGCGTAATTGATGATTTTTTCTTAAATTTGAAGCAACTTATTGGGAATTTCTCAAACAAAACCGTGGTTCCTTAAGAATCAGAACTGCTCAACTTACAATTTCAGAAATCTGCTTTATTGCCATTTGGTACAAATGCTCTCATTTCAATAATTTCAAAGCCTTTTTCACCTGGTTGAAAGAAGATAAAAGCCATTTATTTAAGTACTTGCCTTGCTATCAAAGGATGATTCATCTGATCAATATGCATGAATTAGCTCTACACGCTTTACATGTGGCACTGATGAAAGGCCAAGGTACACAATATTTATGGATTAATTCAACAACTCTGCCAGTTTGTAAAAATCAACGTATTCAGCATCATAAATCATTAGTCCAAATTGCATCACGTGGTAGAAGCTCAATGGGCTGGTTTTATGGCTGTAAATTACATATTGCGATGAATCAATTTGGTGAAATTGCCTGTTTTGCTTTATCGAATGGACATGTTGCTGATATAAAAATGGTGGAGCAATTGGTTGCTGGTATAAAAGCAAAACTTTACGGGTATCGAGGTTACATCAGCCAAGAATTAAAATTAGATTGAAATATCAAGGTATTGATTTAATTACTTATCATCGAAAGAATATGCAGGCTATTCAACTCTGTGCATCAGATGAATATCACCTAAGACAACGCAATAAGATAGAAACATTATTCAGTTTATTGAAGGGGCAATACAATTTAGTGACGAGTAAAGCACGTAGTCTTCATGGGTTTCTGAGTGGAATTTACGCCTCACTATGTGCATATCAACTCACTCATCAAAATAAGCCAACAATTCAAATTAAGGAATCATCGGCTTAAGCAGGATTCGAGTTAAATAAGCTTTCAAAATAGCTTGATACACTAAAGCTATTTTAAGCAGGCAATGAATATGAAAGAAAACGCTAAAGAAAAATAAAAAAAACAGCGTATGATTTACTCAATGGAATTTTAGATGATGCAGACAAGATGATCCGTAATGATTGGTCACGTGCCGAAATACAAGAAATTTATGACTTGCCTTTAATGGATTTACTGTTTCAGGCACAGCAAATTCATCGCCAAAACTTTGAACCGAATACTGTTCAGGTCAGTACTCTGCTTTCAATTAAAACGGGCCGTTGTCCGGAAGATTGTAAATACTGTTCGCAATCTGCACATTATGATACTGATCTGGAAATTGAAAAACGCGTAGAAGTACAAAAGGCGATTGCTGAAGCCAAACAGGCCAAAGCTTCCGGTTCGACCCGTTTTTGCATGGGCGCAGCATGGCGTAACCCGCATGAACGCGATATGCCGTATGTGCTGGAATTGGTGCAGGAAGTCAAGAAACTGGGCATGGAAACCTGTATGACCCTAGGGATGCTGAATGCCTCACAAGCGGAACGTCTGAAAGATGCAGGGCTAGATTATTACAACCACAACCTTGATACCTCACGTGAATATTATGCCAATGTCATCAGTACACGTAGCTTTGATGACCGCTTAAATACGCTTGATCATGTGCGTAATGCCGGAATTAATGTCTGTAGTGGCGGTATTGTCGGCTTGGGCGAAGGCGTACAAGACCGAGTCGGTTTGTTATTTGAACTAGCGACTATGCCGATTCACCCGGGTTCGGTGCCCATAAATATGCTGGTTCCTATTGAAGGCACACCACTGGCCGATGTTGAAAAACTGGATGTGATTGACTGGATTCGTACTATTGCGGTAGCACGGATTATTATGCCGAAGAGTTATATCCGCTTGTCGGCAGGTCGTGAATCTCTCTCTGACTCTGATCAGGCACTGGCATTTATGGCTGGAGCTAACTCATTATTTTCAGGTGATAAATTGCTTACTGCCCCGAACAGTGGTGAAGGTAAAGACAAAGCCTTGTTTGCTAAATTAGGCTTAAAAGCTGAAGCTGCCAAGAAAACAGCTAAAGAATTGGCTGTAGATGCGATGCAACCTGCTTAATTAATCGTGTAACAAACAGGGATCATTTCAACTTGAATTGGTCCCTTTTTATTGGAGCAGACAAAATGAAGATACTGATGATTACGGGTTGGGGGCTAGGAACAGCGGTCTTAACCCCGTTTGTAGAACAGTTACGGCAGCAGCATCAAGTTGAAGTATGGGATATTTTTGATCCTAACGTGGAAAGTATTTTGGCCGAAAAAGTTAGGCAGGCGAGTTCTTTTGATGTCTTGATGGGATGGTCTTTGGGTGGACAGTTGGCACTTTTGCTGGCTAATGAAATCCAGCAACAATTGAAAATTGCCAAGCCAGTGATTTGCTGTATGTCAAATCCCTGTTTCGTGGCCAACGAAGCATGGCCACAGGCAATGCCAGTTGAACAATATACACAATTTAAATCCTCCATACTGGCTGATCCAAAACGCGGGATGCAGCGCTTCTGTACCTTGGTCACTTTAGCTGGCGCAGCAGCGCGTGAACGTGCAAAATTATTGCACCAACAGTTAAATAGTATTGATTTAAACTATCAGGTTAAGCATCTTTATCTATTGCAGCAATTAAATCTAGTGGATATCTTAAAAAATCATTCAGTCAAGATGCTATTTATATTTTCCGAGAATGATATGTTGGTTCCTTACAAAGTTAGTCAAGAATCCGTGTTTTTAACAACCCAAAATCTGAATTTGGTAAAAATACAGGGCACGCACGATGCCATCCTTTTTGATACCAAGTTACTCGTTGAGCCAATTTTAAAATTTTTAGCCGATCTGGCTTAAGCAAAAAGAGATTGGTAGCTCTTGACGTTTCATTTTCAGATTTAACGCGCTAAGATCAGTTTTAGTTTTAATAATTGGGGTAAATTCTGTGCAGGACGCTTTTGATCAACAGCATATTTGGCATCCTTATACCTCCATGACACAACCCTTGCCATGTTACAAAGTTAAAGCTGCACATGGTGCAGTCATTGAACTTGAAGATGGTACCGAGCTGATTGATGGCATGTCGTCCTGGTGGTGCACAATTCACGGTTATAATCATTCTGAACTCAATCAGGCTGTAACAAAACAATTAGAGTCGATGTCACATATCATGTTTGGTGGTTTGACTCATCAGCCTGCGATTGATGTGTCTAAACTGCTACTCGAGATCACGGCGCCTGAACTGGATAAAATTTTCTTTGCCGATTCCGGCTCGGTCGCGGTTGAGGTGGCGTTGAAAATGGCTGTGCAATATTGGAATGCACGTCAGCAACCACAAAAAACTAACTTTGTTACCACACGCTCTGGCTATCATGGCGACACCTGGAATGCCATGTCGGTTTGTGATCCTGTAACTGGTATGCATCAAATTTTTGGTTCGAGTTTGCCGAACCGTTTATTTGTTCCGGCACCTCAAAGCCGTTTTGATGGGGCATGGCAACCCGAAGATATACAGCCACTTGAGCGCCTGCTGGTACAGCAGCATCAACAGATTGCTGCCATGATCATTGAGCCGATTGTGCAAGGTGCAGGCGGGATGCGTTTCTATCATCCAGAATATTTAAAGCAAGCTAAGTTGTTGTGTGAAAAGTACGATGTACTGCTGATTTTAGATGAAATTGCCACCGGTTTTGGCCGCACTGGAAAACTATTTGCTTATGAATACGCTCAGGTCACACCAGACATTATGTGTATCGGTAAGGCATTGACTGGTGGTTATATGACCTTGTCAGCGACCTTAACCACTCGCCATGTAGCAGAGACGATTTCAAGTGGTGAAGCGGGTGTGTTCATGCATGGCCCAACTTTTATGGCTAATCCGTTGGCCTGTGCGGTCGCATTAAAAAGTACCCAGCTGTTACTGGCTCAAGACTGGCAGACGCGTATTCAACAGATTGAAAGTACACTAGAACAATATTTACTGGATTTAAAATCCTTGGCACAAGTCAAAGATGTGCGTGTCCTCGGCGCAATTGGCGTGGTTGAGCTACATCAAACTATTGATTTAGCGCGTTTTCAGGCTGAATGTGTATGCCGTGGCGTCTGGATTCGTCCTTTTGGCCGTCTGGTCTATGTCATGCCGCCATATGTAATTTCAACACAGCAACTTGAAACTTTATTAAAGCATATGCGGGAGATGATTCAGCAGATAGAGGCAGTAGCATGAACCATCTTGAGCATTTCCAGCAGCAGCTAGATGACTTGAAACAGCAAGGGCAATATCGCCAGTTTAAGTCCAATATTTCTAGCCAGCCAAGATTGCAACTCAATGGCCAAGAGATGCTGAATCTGGCATCCAATGACTATTTAGGTCTGGCATCCAACTTAACGCTACGTGAAGAATTTTTTGACCTCACGCCGATGTCTGAGCGATATATGAGTTCAAGCTCTTCACGTTTACTGACAGGAAACTTTCCCAATTTTGAACAACTTGAAGCACAGATGTCACAGGCTTTTGGACGTTCAGTACTGCTGTTTAATAGTGGTTATCACATGAATATCGGGATTCTTCCTGCGCTCAGTAATGCTAAAACCATGATCATTGCTGACAAACTGGTACATGCCAGTATTATCGACGGGATTCGTTTATCTAAAGCTGGCTATGTGCGTTACCGCCATAATGACCTGCAGCATTTGACTCAGTTTTTAGAAAAATATCAGTCAGATGAATCTATCCAGCGCATTATTGTGGTAACTGAATCAATTTTCAGTATGGATGGGGATGAAACAGATTTAGCTGCTTTGGTGGCATTAAAACAGCAGTTTGCAAAAGTCATGCTCTATGTCGATGAGGCACATGCAATTGGTGTGCGCGGTGAACGTGGATTGGGCTGCGCAGAACAGTATCAAGTATTGGATCAGATTGACTTCCTGGTCGGTACCTTTGGCAAGGCTTTGGCTTCAGTTGGTGGTTATCTGGTCTGTGCGCCAGTGATTCGTGACTATCTGATTAATAGCATGCGACCTTTAATTTTTAGTACCGCCCAGCCGCCACTATGTATGGCCTGGACTAGATTTATTTTTCAGAAGGTACAGCAGCTTCAGGCGGGACGAGTACATTTGGCAGCATTGGCTGTACGCTGTCAGCAGGGCATTCAAGACTTGGGATATCACTGTCCGTCAACTTCGCAAATTGTGCCGGTACTGATTGGTGAGGCAAAACGCACCATTCAGGCGGCTGAAATTATGCAACAGCAGGGATTTTATGTGCTACCAGTACGTCCGCCAACGGTTCCTGCCAATACCTCCAGACTCAGAATCTGCCTGAATCAGAACATTTCTGCGGATGAGCTGGATGCATGTCTGCAGGTGCTGAGGAATTTGCCGCGATGAACAGCAAACAAATTGCCCAACGTTTTGCTCAGGCAAATCTCAGTTATGAGCAGCATGCGCTTGTACAAAGTGCCGTAGCGGCAGAGTTGATGCAGTTCATGCAGCAGCATGTAGCACAACCACATTTGCAAAGAGTATTGGAAATTGGCTGCGGTTCAGGGTTTTTTACCCGGCTTTTTATGCAGTATTACAGCTTTGATCATTTATTTTTAAATGATCTATATGCCGAAGTGAAGCAGCATTTCCCGGAAGCTGATCGGCTTTTGTGGGGAATTGGTAATATTGAAACCTTGCCACTGCCGCAGTCTCTGGACATGGTGCTGTCGTGTTCTGCATTGCAATGGATCTCGGATTTAAAAGCATTGTTGCTCAACATTGCGCAGGCCTTAAATCCCTCTGGGCATCTGTGTTTTGCCAGTTATACGGACAATAATTTAAAGGAAATTAAGGCACTGACCGGACAAGGCCTGGATTATCTGCCTTTAGCGGAGGTCTGTGAACTGCTTGAATCCTTAGGCTTTGACATTCTGCTGCAGACAGAAGAACAGATGACCTTGCATTTTGAGCATCCGAAACAGGTGTTACAGCATATCAAAGCCACTGGTGTACAGGCGACGGCACAGGGGTTTCGGTGGACAAAATCGTCCTTACAGGATTTTTATACCGGCTATCAACAATTCCAAGACCCTGAAAGCAAACAGTATGCACTGACCTATCATCCGGTTTATGTCATTGCACGGAAGACAGCATGAGCGCACAGATTTATTTTGTCAGCGGCATTGATACCGCAATTGGTAAAACCTTTACTACTGGTTTTCTGGCCAAAAATTGGAATGAGCAGGGCATTCGTACCATAACCCAAAAGCTGATCCAGACCGGAAATGTCGATATATCAGAAGATATCGAACAGCATCGTGCAATTATGGGTTGTGGATTGTTACAGGAAGACCAGCAAAAACTGACCATGCCGGAAATTTTTACGTATCCGGCTTCACCGCATCTTGCTGCGCGGCTGGATGGGCGAGCCATTAACTTTGAACAGATTCATCAGGCTACCGAACAGCTGGCTGCGGCCTACGACTGTATTTTGCTGGAAGGTGCCGGTGGTCTGATGGTGCCCTTAACCGAAGAGTTCCTGACTATTGATTATATTCAGACACATAATTATCCGGTGATTCTCGTCACTTCAGGGCGTTTAGGCAGTATTAATCATACCTTGCTGAGTCTTGAGTTGTTAAAACTCCGCGGGGTTCAATTATATGCCATTGCTTTTAATCATGCAGATAACTCCAAAGATCCCTTGATCGCTGAAGATACCATTGCTTATTTAAAACAGTATTTGCAGCGTGATTTTGCTGATACGACATGGGTTGATATTCCAGCTTTAAATTTAGCCCTGTCTTCTCATAAGTAAGTGATCCGCTTGCAGCGAGGCTGATGTGAATGCTTAAATATTGAGGTTGCGCCACTGTAAATTGAATCTGATAGCCATATTTGTTTAACACCATTTTCATCAAATATAAGTCTAGCCTATGCCCATTTTGCTAGGGAGATTTATGCCAGAAACGCTGTCCCAAGTATGCATATCTTCAACCTTTGATTATCATTATGAATGATCAGCACACATGCAGCATAGCAATTGAAATGGTGTTTGCCTGTGCATGCAATAGAGCATTGTTAAGTAGGTTTTTAAAGACGGTATCTAGTTCAAAATCGGGTAGGGCAATTCGGGTCAGGCTCGGTCAGTCAATTGTTAAACTGGGTTCAATTTCCGGATAAAGCGACTGTAAATCGGCAATCACCTGAGTCAGGAGCCGTGGAATTTCAATACTGTACTAGATATCACTCAGTACTTGATCGGTAGATGAAAGTGCTAGAAGCTGTTCCAGTAGCTGGGTACATCGGCGGATACCAAGGTGTACCTGCTGCAAGCTCTGTTGCAATTTGGGCGAGCTTGCCTGTTGTTCTACCATCAGTTGTGCAAGCTGAATATGAGTTTTGATCGCGGTTAAAGGACTACGCAATTCATGGGCGGCGTATGAACTAAATACTTTTTCATTTTCCGGATTTTGATGCAGTTTATGTATTAAGTGCTTAGAGTTTTGAGCAAAGGACTGTACCTTGGAAGGCATTACTTTGGCATCTACGGTTTTTAAATAGTGAGTAGCATCATTCACTGATAAATTTGGCTGACTTAAAAGGTTGAAACTTCATCTAAGGCTTTAAGCTCTCGACGAATAATCAAAACGATTAAGTCTATACATAGCAATAAAGACAAAATTATTGGTATTAATACCGATTATAAAATCTTTTTGAGCAATTATCCACGTAGGAACATCCGCTCTGCTACCACCACTTGAATATCCTCACGACGTAACACATAACTGAGCCTCACCTTGTTGCTTTGTACTAAAGCCAACTACTTGGTGGCTTAAATCTTTCGGTGCACCTCGGGTTTTTGCTACCACATGCTGAACGACACTGACGTCAGAGCCAAATAAAGACACTTTATAGGCAATCAACTGCTCTTGATTGGTGGAATGAAGTTGTTGGGCTAGTACATTTTCATCCAAGTTTTGCATCGGCAGTTGTTGAGTCAATCGAGCGACCATTGGATGGCTGAATCAAACCAAATTGATGTATTTCCTTGACTGAGCAAGGCTTTATTGTAGGTAGATCAACTGGTTGTACGATAGATCTTGGGTGCAGACCTCTTCATTTAGAAATTATATTCCCCAAGAAGCTTTCAGTGGTAGGTTTGTGCAACAAAGCCTCTTGCAAATAAAGGCTATCAAGGGATTTATACATTGTATCCAAATAGTTTATGGCCATTAAAAGCAAAAAAGCACTAAAAACCAGATCTCGAGCTAAAACTTTATAACCAAGAAATCAATAAAAGAAGAATTGGGATTGAACAGATATTTGGAACTTTGAAAACCTTCAAAATCCTTGCCGAGCGATATCGCAACCCTGGCAAAAGACTAGGATTAAGATTTAATTTAATTGTGGGAATCTATAATTTTGAGCTGAGTAAAAAGTGAATTATGAAAGAAATCTAATGTATAAAATTTTAAGAGATTATAAGAATTGGTCATACCAAAAAATAAATTAAACCTTTTATATTGTGTTTCTGGGCTAATATTACTAATATTGCTAATACAAAATGCACATTTTATCTCTTAAACACCAAATTGGTCATACCAATTTAGTGTTTAAGTACAATAAACTGTTCAATCTAGTAGTTAAGCATTTCAAGGAGTAGACAATGCTTCAACAGTGGCAACAAATTTATGATCCTATAGGCAATATCTGGATTTCGAGTGCTATTGCGCTAGTTCCAATTATTTTCTTTTTTTTAGCGTTAGCTATTTTTCGCATGAAGGGTAGTGTAGCCGCTACAATTACCGTTTTTTTAGCCTTTCTGGTCTCATTATTTTTATACAAAATGCCAATTGGAATGGCATTAGCATCAATGGTCTATGGATTCTTCTACGGCCTGTGGCCAATTGCATGGATTATTATCGGTGCAGTTTTTATATATAAGATTTCAGTAAAAACTGGACAGTTTGATGTTATTCGTTCGTCTATTCTGTCAATTACAGAAGATCAACGTCTGCAAATGCTATTAGTTGGGTTTGCTTTTGGTACGTTTTTAGAAGGTGCGGCAGGTTTTGGTGCGCCCGTCGCAATTACTGCGGCACTGTTGGTGGGACTCGGCTTTAAGCCTTTATATGCGGCTGGGCTATGCCTGATAGTTAATACTGCACCTGTTGCTTTTGGTGCAATGGGAATTCCGATCATTGTCGCTGGGCAGGTTTCAGGTGTTGACACCATGGAAATCAGTCAAATGGTTGGTCGTCAGTTACCCTTTATGGTGCCAATTGTATTGATCTGGATCATGGCAATCATGGATGGTTGGCGTGGGGTTAAAGAAACTTGGCCTGCTATTTTAGTTGCCAGCTTATCTTTTTCTTTAGCGCAATATCTAACATCAAATTTTGTTGGGCCTGAGTTACCCGATATCACTGCTGCAATTGCATCATTAATCAGTTTAACTATCTTACTTAAGTATTGGAAACCAAAACATATTTTTCTTTTTGAGGACAAAAATATACAGGTAGATGAAACTATTATCAAGCAAGCTCGTAAACAATATAGTGTGGCACAGATAGCCAAAGCCTGGTCTCCATTTCTGATACTTACAGCAATGGTGACGATCTGGAGCATCAAACCTTTTAAAGATTTATTTGTTAAGGACGGCCCATTAAGTGATTTAGTAGTTTCAATTAAAGTGCCGTATTTGCATCAATTGATTCAAAAGCTACCACCTGTCGTGCCTGAAATTAAAGATTATGATGCGATTTATAAGTTTGATTGGTTATCAGCAACGGGTACGGCGATTATATTGGCGGCATTGATCACGATTATTTATTTAAACATGAAACCTAAAGAGGCAGTTTCGACATTCTTTGAAACCGTGAATGAACTAAAAACCCCAATTTATTCGATTGGTATGGTACTGGCTTTTGCGTTCATTGCAAACTATTCAGGTCTGTCAGCAACGCTTGCTTTAGCACTGGCACATACGGGTCAGGCTTTCACCTTCTTCTCACCATTCTTGGGTTGGGTTGGAGTGTTTCTTACAGGTTCAGATACTTCAGCTAACGCATTGTTTTCAGCGTTACAAGCAACTACAGCACAGCAAATCGGTGTGCCTGAAGTCTTGTTAGTTGCTGCCAATACCAGTGGTGGAGTAACAGGTAAGATGATTTCCCCTCAATCAATCGCGATTGCTTGTGCAGCAGTGGGTTTAGTTGGTAAAGAATCTGATTTATTTAGATTTACAGTAAAACACAGCATTATCTTTACGGTGATGATTGGTATTATTGTGACCTTACAAGCTTATGTTTTCCCGTGGATGATTCCGTAAACGGGTCAAGGAAAAAAATGAAAGTCTCCGACAAAGTGGTACAGCGTTTACGTCTGTTGATTGAAAAAAATAATGTGCAAGTCGGAGAGCGATTGCCTGCTGAACGCCAACTCTGTGAACAGTTAGGTGTGTCTCGTAGCTCTTTACGTGAGGCGATTCAACAACTGATTACCGCAGGGATTATTCAGAGCAAAGCGGGTGCAGGCACCTATTTAAAGCAGTTGCCTGCACATTGGTCACAGTATCAAATCGTTGAGCCATTATCCGGTTTGATGGATCAGGATCCTGAATATCGTTTTGATGTACAAGAAGCTCGTATGGTGCTTGAAGGTGGTACAGCATGGTATGCCGCACAACGTGCCACACCCAGTGATTTGATCAATATTCGTCAATGTTTTGAGCAGATTAGCCATTTTCAGGCTTTAGGTGATGATGCCCACGCAGCAATAGCGGATGCGAATTTTCATCTGGCGATTGCAGAAGCATCCCACAATCTAGTGCTGATCCAAATGATGCGTAGTTTGTTTGATTTATTGCAAGACAACGTGATGTTAGGGCGACGTAAAGTTTACACCACACCACAACATTTTGAACAATTGCATGACCAGCATTTTGAGGTGATGGACGCAATTGAACGTCAAGACTCAGAGACTGCACGTAAGGCAGCTTGTGGGCATATTGAATTTGTTGTTCAACGCGTACGTATGATCGATGAAGAAGAAGCTCGTCGTCAACGTTCGAGTCGATTAAATAGGACATAAGTTATGATTATTTCTTCTGCAAATGACTATCGTGAAGCTGCGAAATGTCGTTTACCGCCATTTTTATTTGAATACATCGATGGTGGTGCCTATGCGGAATATACTTTAAAGCGTAATGTAGACGATTTATCAAAAATCGCTTTACGTCAACGTGTGTTAAATGACATGTCTGAGCTGAGCTTAGAAACGCAATTGTTTGGTGAAAATTTGGCGTTGCCAGTGGCATTGTCACCTGTAGGTCTAACGGGTATGTATGCGCGTCGTGGTGAAGTTCAAGCCGCGGTTGCCGCAGATAAAAAGGGCATTCCATTTACCTTATCAACAGTTTCAGTTTGTCCAATTGAAGAAGTGGCACCTGCGATTCAACGTCCGATGTGGTTTCAACTGTATGTACTACGTGACCGTGGTTTTATGAAAAATGCCTTGGAACGTGCTAAAGCCGCAGGCTGTTCTACCTTAGTATTCACAGTCGATATGCCTGTTCCAGGTGCGCGTTATCGTGATGCACATTCAGGAATGAGTGGTAAAAATGCTGCAATACGTCGTTATATGCAATCGTGTATGCACCCACACTGGGCTTGGAATGTCGGTTTATTGGGTCGTCCGCATGATTTGGGTAACATTTCGAAATATTTAGGTAAGCCGACAGGTCTGGAAGATTATATCGGTTGGCTGGGAAATAACTTTGACCCTTCAATTTCTTGGAAAGATCTTGAGTGGATTCGTGATTATTGGGAGGGTCCCATGGTTATTAAGGGGATTTTAGATCCTGAGGATGCCAAGGATGCGGTACGTTTCGGAGCAGATGGAATTGTGGTCTCCAATCACGGTGGTCGTCAGCTTGATGGTGTTTTGTCTTCTGCTCGTGCGCTTCCTTCAATTGCAAGTGCGGTCAAAGGTGACATCAAAATTTTAGCAGATTCAGGGATTCGTAACGGTCTTGATGTGGTACGTATGTTGGCTATGGGTGCAGATATTTGCATGCTTGGTCGTGCATTTGTATACGCACTTGGTGCTGCCGGCGGTTCTGGGGTAAGTAATTTACTAGATTTGATTGAGAAAGAAATGCGTGTGGCAATGACATTGACTGGTGCAAGAACCATTGCAGATATTACATCGGATTGCCTGGTCAAGCTAGAGAAAGAGTAAGCGATTTAATTACTCACATTACTAAGGCTTTGCCAACTTTCCTTTGAAAAAAGAGATTTTTATCTGAATAATTTGGGTAAACAAAGCTTCCTTTTGAAAAAAACCAACCTTGGCAAGAGTCACCGACATAAAATACACTAAATAACATAATTGGTACGTTAATAAACTCTATATATAACAGTTATATAGAGTTTTTATTTTGTGTGACGTAATTTAAGGTGGGGTCGGATACTTTGATTTTTGGTCACTAATTTATTGTGATAATCAACAATAATAACCAACATACATATGCTTAATCTAAGGGTATTTTACTGACTGGTATAATTTTATGATGAGAGGGGTGTTGCCTGAGGTTACGGTTTCTGTTTGGCCTTTTGGCGTAAGACGTACAAATATAAGCTTTCTACTTTTTCACGTGCCCATGGTGTGGTACGCAAGAATCGTAATGATGATCATGAAGATAAAATCAAAAAATACAGATTTTTGTGTAAATCCTGAGTAGAATTCGACTTTTATTTTTTCTCCAGTAAAAAGGCATAGCTTTTCACTATGCTATTTTGCAAGGACGCTTTATGCTCGCGCTAGATATACAACATATTCGAATGAAACAACACGCCACTGATAAAGCACAAGCTTTGCAATGTCTAGTCGATATCTTGGTCAAAGACCAGTTGGTTACACCTGATTATATTCATGGGTTGACCGGGCGCGAACAACAAAGTGCAACGTATTTAGGGCAAGGAATTGCCATTCCGCATGGGACGCCTCAGTCTCGCCAATATATTTTAAAAACTGGTATTCGTCTGGCGCACTTTCCTGAAGGAGTTGTTTGGGACGGTGAAAATAAAATTTATTTAGCAGTAGTGATTGCTGCGAAATCAGATGAGCATTTGCAAGTCTTACAAATTTTGACGCGGGCTTTAATTAATGATGTCGCTGATCAAGTGAAACAGGCTCAATCCGCAGAGCAAATTATTGCATTATTACAAGCCCAACCTGCATCTTTGGCATTGCATGAAAATTTAATCGCCACTCAAGTTCCCGCACTTGATGTAGAAGATTTAATTTGGCACGCAACACAGTTGCTGAAACAGCAAAAAATGGTGGAGTGTGGTTTTCTGTCGGGTTTAAATCTAAACAGCATGATTCATTTAGGGGAGGGGGTCTGGTCGATCACTTCTAACCAGCATGTTTTGAGCCCAGCTGTAAGTTTGGTAAAAGCGGAACAGGTTTTAAGCCATCAGCAGGAAATGCTCAAGACTTTGGTGTGTATTGCCAGTAATGAGCAACTGGATATGCAACGGTTTCAACGGTTAATGGATATTTTGTTTGATACTGAACAAGTTCATACCCTCAACCAAGAGCAAGATAGTCACCAGTTGGCGCAGTTAATTGGTGCTGAACTGATTCCTGATTGGCCATCTCGTCGTATTGTCTTAGCTAATGCTCATGGTCTACATGCGCGTCCCGCGACACACTTGGTCAATATGACTAAGAAATTTGCAGGGGATGTTCTCGTTGCTGTAGATGAGGGGGCTTACGTTTCGGCAAAAAGTTTAACCAAATTATTAGCCATGGGATGTCGTCGTGGTCAAACTCTGACTTTTATTGCACAACCCGATACCGATGCTGTAGCAGGCTTAGAACAGATTATTGATGCAGTTAAACAGGGCTTAGGAGAAGAGGTTGAAGCTGTTGATTTTGTATCTCATCAGCACAGCAATAGTGACCCAGTCGTAAATACTTTGGAATTAATGCCTTTTGAATCACATGGCGATACGGGTAGCTGCGGTATTGCGGCATCAACTGGCCTTGCTTTTGGTCCTGCTCATGTGGTGAAGCCACGCGAATTTAGTTATGAACGTCGCGGACAGAGTTTTAAAGCTGAGAATGAAAAGCTTGAAATTGCGCTTCATCAGGTGAAAAATAGCTTACGTCAATTCATTGCACATACTGAATCTACTGCCATTAAGCAGATATTCATGGCACATTTGGAAATGCTGGATGATCCAGACCTCCTCCAAAGTGTACAACGCGGTTTAAAACAGGGGTTGTCTGCTGCTGCAGCTTGGCATGATCATATTGAAGTGGCTGCTACCGCACAGGCTGCACTTAGCGATCGTTTACTTGCAGAGCGTGCGGCTGATTTAAGGGATATTGGTGAGCGAGTTTTGGCTGTTTTGTGCGGTGTGGCCGATGTCACAGAACCCGAGCAACCTTATATCTTAATTATGCATGATGTTGGCCCGAGTGATGTAGCGCGTCTGAATAAAGATCGTGTTGCAGGCATTTTGACCGCGGTTGGTGGAGCGAGTGCCCATAGTGCTATTGTGGCACGTGCTCTGGCTATTCCAGCAGTCGTAGGTGCAGGTGTAGCTGTTTTAAATATTGAGAACCATGCCACCGTGCTAATTAATGGGGATACTGGGGAGTATGTGGTCTCACCCGAGCAAAATCAGATTGATCATGCCATTGCAGAGCGCCAACGCCAGCGTGAGTTGCGAGAACAAGCGGAACAGCATTGTTTAGAACCTGCCATCACACTGGATCAACATCAAGTTGAAATCGCAGCCAATATTGGCAAAGTGGGCGCTACGATACAGGCTGTGGCCGATGGGGCAGAAGCAATTGGTTTGCTACGCACAGAATTGGTCTTTATGTCACACAGCAGTGCGCCTGATGAGGCTACACAGGAAGCCGATTATCGGGTGGTGTTAGATGCTTTGGCAGGTCGTCCATTGGTGGTACGTACACTTGATGTGGGCGGGGACAAACCTTTGCCGTATTTGCCTATTGAAAAGGAAGAAAATCCATTCTTGGGCTTACGTGGTATTCGTCTGACTTTACGTAAGCCAGAGTTGTTACGTCAGCAATTGGTTGCTTTACTTAAAGCAGCGGATAATCGCCCATTAAGAATTATGTTTCCGATGATTGGGCGGGTTGAAGAATGGCGAGCAGCAAAAGCAATTTTGGATGAGGTTCGCATACAGCATCCATGTGAAAACTTACAAGTCGGTATTATGATTGAGGTTCCTGCGGCAGCATTGTTGGCTCCAATTCTTGCTCAAGAAGTTGATTTTTTTAGTATTGGAACCAATGACTTGACTCAATATACTCTGGCGATTGACCGTGGTCATCCACTGTTGTCTGCTGAAGCTGATGGCTTACATCCGAGTATTTTGCTATTGATTGATCAAACTGTTCGGGCAGCACATCAGCATGGTAAATGGGTGGGCATTTGTGGTGAATTGGCTGCTGATCCAAAAGCTGTGCCTGTATTGATAGGCTTGGGCGTGGATGAGTTGAGTATGTCGAGTACCAGTATTCCATTGGTGAAGGCGCAAATTCGTGGTTTGAACTATATAAATTGCAAACAGGTCGCACAGCAAGCCTTAAGTTGTGACAGTGCGTCTGCCGTACGTGCATTGGTGGAGTAATTACGAATGGCTAAGATATTAAGCATTACTCTGAATCCTGCAATTGACCTCACCGTGCAATTGGATCAACTAAAAGTTGGCGAGGTCAATCGTCAGTTAACGGCCCAAAGCCATGCAGCAGGTAAAGGCTTAAACGTGGCACAGGTCCTTAAGGATTTGGGACATGAACTGATTGTGAGTGGCTTTTTGGGGCAAGAAAACCGTCAAATTTTTGACCATCATATCCAGCAAGAGCAATTTGATAACCAATTTATTTATGTTGCAGGTGAAACACGACAAAACATTAAAGTTGCAGAAGCTTCTGGTCAGATGACTGACATCAATGGCAAGGGCTTTTTTGTAGATACCTCAGCAAAACAACAACTATGTGAACGTTTATCTCAACTGATTTTAGAGGTTGATGTGATTGTGATTGCTGGCAGTTTGCCACAAGGGTTTTCTGCAGAAGAGCTTTCGACACTGATTTTATGGTTACAGTCTGCGGGTAAAAAAGTCGCAGTAGATACCAGTGGTGTTGCGTTGAAAGCAGCAATTGCTGCCCATCCTTGGTTGATTAAGCCTAATACAGATGAGTTGACGGAAACTTACCATTTGCCAGCAGAAACGTTTGCAGAACAGCAGCATCTTTTTGCCAGTTTAAATAGTCAGATCGAACATATTGTGGTCTCGATGGGTGAAAACGGGGTGAACTGGCTTCACCGCACGCACCCCCTGCATGCTACTGCACCGAAGGTCACCGTCCAAAGTACTGTGGGTGCGGGAGATTCTTTGCTGGCAGGTATGATTCATGGGTTGTTGAGTTCAACTTCCCCAGAAGAAACATTGAAAACAGCAACCGCAATTGCGAGCAATGCTGTGACCCAAATTGGGTTTGCCCTTCCAGACTTTGCTGTTATTGAAGATTTGAAATCGCAAATCTCAGTCCAATCATTGAGTTAATACGATGCCAGAGATAAAACATATTTTATTTGTGCCACATAGTCCCGAGCAGCCGATTAATGCAGTGATTTTGTCCAAAAAACTGTCCAAAGCAGCGACAGCACTTGGTATTTCCAATAATGTGGCGACATCAGTCGAGCATCTCGATTTATCAAATGTTATTGATACGGTTGTTTTTGTAGGACAGAAGTCGGCAGAAGCGGATCAACTGCGTGACAAGGTTGTGAAAGTCATTGGTTTGAATAACGCACAACACGATGCGATCATGCTTTTGCAACAAGTTCTTGAGCATTCAGATGCTTTAGATGAAACTATTGCAGCCAATGTAGGGGTTACACGGTTTGTCGCCATTACAGCATGTCCAACTGGTGTTGCGCATACGTTTATGGCGGCCGAAGCCTTACAACAAGGTGCAGTAAAGTACGGTTATCAGATTGATGTTGAAACCCAAGGATCGGTTGGGGCTAAAAATGTTTTATCGGCAGAAAGTATTGCCAAAGCAGATGTCGTGATCTTAGCAACGGATATTGAGGTCAATACAGATCGCTTTGTAGGCAAACGTGTATATCGCTGCAGTACAGGATTTGCTCTTAAGCAAACGGATAAGACTTTTGCAAATGCAATTGCTGAAGCCAAAGTGCTTGAAACGGGTAAGCAAACAGCCACTAAGACAGAAAATGAAAACAAAGAAAAAACTGGAATTTATAAACACCTTTTAACAGGGGTGTCTTTCATGCTGCCGATGGTGGTGGCGGGCGGTTTGATCATTGCCATCTCGTTTATGTTTGGCCTCAACCCTGTTGAAGGAAGCTTTGCCGCATCCTTAAAGCAAATAGGTGCTGCAGCATTTACTCTTATGGTACCTATGCTGGCAGGTTACATTGCTTATTCTATTGCGGATCGTCCGGGTTTAACTCCAGGTTTGATTGGCGGTTTACTTGCAACACAATTAGAGGCAGGCTTTCTCGGTGGATTAGTTGCAGGTTTTATTGCAGGTTATATTGCGTTATTTTTATCGAAACAGCTTAAACTCCCAAGTAGCCTAGAAGCATTAAAACCAATTTTGATTATTCCACTATTAGCGAGTTTAGCTGTTGGTTTAATCATGATTTATGTGGTTGGACAGCCTGTTGCACAATTGTTTGAATTACTCACACACTTCCTTGCCAATATGGGGACGACCAATGCCATGATCATGGGGATTATCCTTGGGAGTATGATGTGTATTGATGTTGGGGGGCCAATAAATAAAGCGGCTTATGCCTTTACGGTGGGCTTACTTACGTCACAAACATACGGACCGATGGCGATTACCATGGCTGCGGGTATGGTACCGCCATTGGGTATGGCAATTGCAACTTTTCTGGCAAAGCATAAATTTGCCAAACCTGAGCAAGATGCAGGGAAGGCTGCTGTAGTTCTGGGCCTATGTTTCATTTCGGAAGGGGCTATTCCGTTTGCTGCCAAAGACCCGATTCGAGTGCTTCCATGCGCGATCGCAGGTGGTGCTGTAACTGGGGCTTTGGTTGCATTATTTAAATGTGAACTAGTCACTCCTCATGGCGGTGTAATGGTACTGATCATTCCGAATGCGATGAATTATCCATTAAAATATTTATTGGCGATTGCGATTGGAAGTGTGGTGACTGGTGTAGCTTATGCCGTGATAAAACAACGGTTAGAGTAAGCCCTTCATAGAAGCTTTGTGAAGGCTATTTAGTGCAATAAATGAATATTATACTCAATCCTATTTTGGATCAGTTGGAGAGTCTCTGCTTGAATTTGTCCAGGTAATAGGTCATGAGCGATATTGCTGAATCGGATTGCAACCTTACAAATCGAGCCAATAATTTCATCGACTTCTTGGACACAAAGTTCCGCTTCCTGAGTACCAAGTTTCACAAGAGCTTGTCGAGGAATATTCAGTGCCTCACCCATGATATCCATTTGATGTGCAGGAAAGTTCTAAACCTTTACTGATCGCTTCTGCACTGTATTCAAAGGCGATTAATGGCCGACCTGTGATTGCGGTTGAGGAGACCAATGTACCCCAAAGCCAATATTCACCCCATCCATTGTAGTAAACATTAAGTTTTTGAGCATGGATTTATGGTGGTGTTTCAAAAAGTATGCTGACATTAAATGAAGCCATTATTGATGTAAAAAAAGGTTAAGTCGAAAGCTTTAAAATGGTTTTCAATCTTTTTTGAAAAATTACAACTCCTTCTAAAACCGCGCCTAATTCGATGCCTTATCTTGCAATTATTACCTTCAATACCTACAGTAAAAAATTTACCAATACTTTGCTTGCAGTTTTTAAAAGCAGTTATGAAACTGTCCCAATGATCACTTGCAATTCGGGTGTAGTGAATACCTAATTGTTTAAGCTTTGTCTTCAATCGTTGAACTGTAGCTAAGTCTCTTTTACCCCAAACATAAGCAACAATCTCACCTGTTTCTCGATGGTAGGCGTAAATAAGCCATTGTTTATTATTTTTATTTCCCACAAAAGTCCAAAACTCATCAACTTCAAGAGACTCATAATGACTTTGTTTAGGCTGAATTTGGTAGGTCGATTCGGTTAAAGTACGTAAAACTTTACCGATACTGATTCGCTCAACTTCAGCGATATCTCGTATACCACTACCTCTGACCATCAACTGTAATATTTTTCGAGTAATGCCTGAATTACATCCTAGATAGCTCAGAGCATGGTCACCAATAAACTGACGTTTACAGTCTTTGCACTGATAGTTTTGTTTCCCATCTACTTTGATGCCATTTTTCTTTATACTGTCACTGAGGCAGGTTGGACATTTGATTTCTAGAGTTATTCGCATTTCTCTATTTTATCAAAATTCAACCTACTTTGTTTCAGCATACTTTTTGAAACACCACCGGATTTATTTCCTTTTGATACGTTGGCGAGCACTACTGTTCTGAAATGACAGCTTTGTCCGTTATAATTGTATAAACATTTTTGGTTTCTGGTAATTATGTCCTCATTGATCAATTTTCTATCTCGCTTTAGTACTGCAACTCTTCAGCGCAGTCTGAGCTATGCTAAACACATTGATAGAGAAACAATTGAGTTCTTTGAAGAAAATGATGATGTCACGATGTATGCTCAAATTGAAGGGACAGATTATTACGATACCGCGATTACCTATAATCTTAAAAAAGACCGTTTAATCGATGACGACTGCACTTGTCCGGTTGGATATAACTGTAAACATGCTGCTGCTTTAGCGCGATTATTCTTTCAAGAATATCGTCAGGAATTTCAACAGCGTTATGCTGAATCTCAATCCTCGCAGGGAATCGCAAAACGCCAACGGGGGGATGATCAGGCGCAGCGCTGGTTGAATGATTTTAAACGGTATTTACAACAGACTGAACCAGAGCAATCTGTCAAAACAAACAATTATTTAATTTACCTGCTAGATCAGTCTGTCAGCTTAAAGAAATTGACAGTTGATG
>NZ_PQLP01000026.1:0-41859 GCF_002918965.1 Acinetobacter sp. ACNIH3
TTCTTGACTCAAGCATTAATGCAGTACGATCTTCAAAGTTAAGATGATGGTATGACAATTTTATATACTCCATAAACCCTTTAAATTAATTAGGTGGTTTATGTCGCACTTCAAGTTTTACTCTGCCGTTCATCAGAAAAAGTCTATTTTAATCATTACTTATCTGATTTAGTAGAGAATTCACGGTTAAGAATTTTACCTGTTGGTGGTTATAGTGAGGTGAAAAAACTTTATAACCATCTTTCGATTGCATTTGAAGATTTTAAAATTGATATGAAAGGTAAAGTATTCTTAGTTTGTGATACGGATACAAATTTAGATGCAAATACTGATTATGTGAAACAAGATTCTAAGCATCCTAAATTAAAATATAGAAGATTGATTAATAATCATGAAAATGAAAAATCTGAGTTGGTAGTTATTAATTCAACAACTGCTTCAAACTCCACCGTTCTTGAAGATGTTCTTAATGCAAAGACATTTTTAAAAGTATTGGAGAAGTTCAATGAATCTAATGACGAGTTATCTAGTTTACTTCATGATCATAAAAGAGTGGAATTAATAGAGGGAAAATTTTATCCATCAGGCTTATGCTTAACACTTTCCATTCCTGAAAAAAGAATGTTAAAAGAGTTTTTTGGAAAAAACAAAAATCATATGAAAGTGGAGTTTGCTCAAGAATATATTAAAGAGGTGGAAAATATAGAAGAAATACCATGGATTAATGAAATTAGAGATTTTTTTCAAAATTAAAAAAACCCGCTTTAAAGCGGGTTTCTTTATAAAGAAAGATCAAATCAACCAATCAACTTCTTCATCAATTCATTTACTTGCGCAGGGTTAGCTTTACCTTTTGCTGCTTTCATCACTTGACCAACAAGACCATTGAACGCTTTCTCTTTACCAGATTTGTACTCTTCAACCATCTTCTCGTTCGCAGCAAGCACTTCCTTAATAATCGCTTCAATTGCGCCTGTATCAGTTTCCTGTTTCAAGCCTTTTTCCGCAATAATTTCGTCCGCAGATTTGCCTTCGTCCCACATAAAGCCGAATACTTGTTTCGCAATCTTACCGTTAATCGTATTATCCACAATACGTGCGATCATACCGCCAAGTTTTTCAGCAGATACAGGCGATTCAGCTAAGTCTAAGCCTGCTTTGTTTAAAGCCCCTGAGAATTCGCCCATCACCCAGTTTGCAGACACTTTACCTTGTGCAGCGCCACCAGCAGCAGCAACAACAGCTTCATAGAACTCTGACATTTCACGTGTCAGCGTTAGAACGTGCGCATCGTACTCAGTCACGCCAAAGTCAGCCACAAAACGCGCACGACGTGCCGCCGGAAGCTCAGGAAGTGCCGCACGTGCCGCTTCAATTTGCTCGTCTGCAATGATCACAGGCAACAAGTCTGGGTCAGGGAAGTAGCGGTAATCGTTCGCTTCTTCTTTCGAACGCATAGAACGCGTTTCCATTTTTACAGGGTCGAACAAACGTGTTTCTTGGTCAATCGTACCGTCCCATTCCAGGATTTCCATTTGACGTTCAATTTCTACATTGATCGCCTGTTCAATGAAACGGAATGAGTTGAGATTTTTCAATTCGCAACGTGTACCGAAGGGTTGACCCGGACGACGTAAAGACACGTTACAATCGGCACGGAATGAACCTTCCGCCATGTTACCATCAGAGATACCTAACCAACGCACAAGTGTGTGAATCGCTTTAATGTAGGCAACCGCTTCTTCCACAGAACGCATATCGGGTTCAGATACGATTTCAAGTAAAGGTGTACCTGCACGGTTTAAATCGATGCCTGACATGCCTTCAAACTGGTCATGAATCGATTTGCCAGCATCTTCCTCAAGGTGAGCACGCGTCACACCAATACGTTTGGTTGTGCCATCTTCAAGCTGGATGTCGATATGACCCAAACCCACAATCGGGTTGTCCATCTGGCTGATTTGGTAGCCTTTTGGAGAGTCCGGGTAGAAATAGTTTTTACGTGCGAACACAGATGCTTGGTCAATGTAAGCATCAATCCCCAAACCAAAGCGAATCGCAAGATCCACAACTTCTTTGTTTAATACCGGTAATACGCCCGGCATCGCCAAATCTACAAGGCTGGCCTGAGTGTTTGGATCATTACCAAATTCAGTTGATGAACCCGAGAAGATTTTAGATTTGGTCGCAAGCTGAGTGTGAATCTCGATACCAATAACGACTTCCCAACCATCAATCAGGTTTGATTTAGGTTTAGCGTTGTTCTTCGCCATTATGCGTTCTCCTCAGCAATTGCAGCGCGTTTTGTATGCCAATCTGTTGCTTGTTGATACTGGTGTACCACAGACAACAGTTGAGATTCTGACCAGTAGTTACCAATCAGCTGTAAGCCAACCGGCAAGTTGTTATGGTCAAAACCAACAGGCGCGTTAATCGCAGGAAGACCTGCCAGGTTCACTGCAAGCGTATAAATATCGCCCAGATACATTTCAACCGGTGTTAAATCCGCACCGATTTTATATGCTGTGGTTGGCGCAGATGGGGCAGCAATCACATCAACTGATTCGAATGCTTTCAAGAAGTCTTGTTGAATCAAGCGACGTACTTTCTGTGCTTTTACATAATAAGCATCGTAATAACCAGCAGACAGGGCATAGGTACCAATCAGGATACGACGCTGAACTTCAGAACCGAAACCTTCTGAACGGGAACGTTTATACAGGTCGAGAAGATCTTTAGGCTCTTCACAACGGTAGCCATAACGCACGCCGTCATAGCGTGACAAGTTAGAAGATGCTTCAGCAGGTGCGATCAGGTAATACGTTGGAACATAGGCTTCCGTCATGTTGAGATCAATCTCAACCAGAATAGCGCCCATTTCTTCCAGTTTTTTTAAGGATTCTTCAACGCGTGCTTTTACATCAGCGGCAAGACCTTCAACATTGAAGTACTGTTTTGGAATACCAATACGTAGGCCTTTCACAGATGTGCCATTCAGGTTTGCCACATAATCATCTACTTCTTTTTCCATTGAAGTAGAGTCTTTAGCATCGTGGCCTGCCATCACATTCATCAGGTAAGCACAGTCTTCCGCAGAACGTGCCATTGGACCACCTTGGTCCAGTGATGAAGCATAGGCAATCATACCGAAACGCGATACACGGCCATAAGTCGGTTTCAGACCAGTCAGACCACAGAAAGAGGCTGGCTGACGGATCGAACCACCAGTATCAGTACCGGTTGCAAATGGTGCCAGATCAGCCGCTACAACCGCAGCAGAACCGCCTGAAGAACCGCCCGGAACATGATCCAGTGCCCAAGGGTTTTTGGTTGCGCCAAAGTAAGAGGACTCGGAAGTTGAACCCATGGCGAATTCGTCCATGTTCACTTTACCAAGCGTCACCAGGCCCGCAGCTTTACCTTTCGCTACAACGGTCGCGTCGTAAGGAGAGATAAAATTGTCCAGCATTTTAGAACCAGCAGTTGTTTTAATGCCTTGGGTACAGAAAATATCTTTATGTGCAATTGGTACACCAGTCAGCACATTTGCGCTACCAGCACGACGCAGTGCGTCAGCAGCATCGGCTTGTGCCAGTGCTTGCTCAGCGGTCACAGTCACGTATGACTTCACTTGAGCATCCACTTTTTCGATGCGTTTTAAGTAATGTTCAGTCAATTCGCGTGATGAAAATTTAGCATTGGCCAAACCTTCGGTAAGTTCACGAATTGATAGGCGGTGTAAATCTGTCATGAGAAATAATTCTTTACGTTTAATTTAATAAAAAGATTGAACTGGATAGTAATTACTCAATCACGCGTGGGACGAGATACAAACCGTCCTGTACCGCTGGCGCAACTGCCTGATATTCATCACGGTGATTACTTTCACTCACTACATCTTCACGTAATGGCTGAGGATGGTCGAAAGGGCTTTTTAATGGTTCAACACCGTCAGTATTGATACCTTTCAGCGTTTCCATCATGCCTAAAATTTTATTTAAACTTTGAGCATATTCAGCAGATTGCGTATCATTCAGAGATAATCGTGCAAGGTTCGCAATAGCTGAAACTGTTTCTGCATTTAAATCTGCAGAATGCTGTGCATCCGATGTAGACATAACATTACCTAATCAGTATTAAAAAAAAATCAAATTATCATGCGTTATGATAAGCGATTGACTTGTCCAAAGCATCACATTTAGTTAAAGTTGCCACCTTGCGTCCATATAAAGTTTAATTGAGAACGTCCCCGTGATTCTAAAACGACTAATAGGCTTGTTTTCGCCAGATCTAGCCATTGATTTAGGTACTGCAAATACACTTATTTATGCGCCAGGACGAGGCATTATATTAAATGAACCGACGGTTGTAGCAATCCGTCATAGTGGTTCACAAAAAATTGTTGCTGCCGTAGGTCTTGACGCGAAACAAATGCTTGGTCGTACCCCGGCAAATATTTCAGCAATCCGCCCGATGAAAGATGGCGTGATTGCAGACTTTGAAGTCACTGAAACCATGTTGAATCAGTTTATCGGCAAGGTTCACGAAAAACGTTTATTCCCGCCTGCACCACGTGTTGTGGTGTGTGTTCCATGTAAATCTACTCTGGTTGAACGTCGTGCGATCCGTGAAGCCGTGTATAACGCTGGCGCGCGTGAAGTACGTTTGATTGAAGAACCGATGGCAGCTGCAATTGGCGCTGGCATGCCGGTAGAGCAGGCATGTGGTTCAATGGTTGTGGACGTGGGCGGTGGTACAACAGAAATCGCGATCATCTCGCTGCAGGGCTGTGTTTATGCAGACTCATTGCGTATTGGCGGTGATGTATTTGATGAACAGATCATTAACTACGTGCGTAAAGCACATGGTTGCGTGATCGGTGAAACGACTGCCGAAATTATTAAAAAAGAAGTCGGTATGGCGCTTCCGGATGAAGGTGCAAAAGCACTGGAAATTGAAGTTCGTGGTCGTAATCTGGCTGAAGGTGTGCCGCGTGCAATTACGGTGACTTCTGATGAAGTGACTCAGGCAATTTCTGACCCATTGCAATATATCGTGTCTGCTGTGAAATCTGCACTGGAGCAAACCCCTCCTGAACTGTCTTCAGACATTGCTGAGCGCGGGATCGTATTGACGGGTGGTGGTGCATTACTACGTAACCTGGACAAGCTTCTTGCTAAAGAAACTGGTCTTCCTGTCGTGGTTGCAGAAGATCCGCTGTCATGTGTAACACGTGGTGGCGGTAAGGTTCTCGAATTCTTCGATAACCCAAATCATGACATGTTATTCGTAGGCTAAGAACAGGACACGGCGGGTGCAAACACATCTGTTTTCTCGACAACCGCCATCTTTTCGCTCATTCATCATTGCGTTGGTGACCTGTCTGGTGGTGCTTTTCTTTGATTGGCGCATGCCTCATCTGGTTCAACCTGCAAGGGATGTACTGAATGCGGCATATAATCCGATATATGCCGTGGCCAGCTATCCTGTATTGTCGCGAGAATGGCTGAATCAACAAACCAAGTCTGAAGCACAACTGCGTCGTGAAAATACCGCGATGCAGGCTGAGCTATTACAGGCGCAGGTACGCTTACAGAAAATTTCTGAACTGTCTGCTGAAAATACCCGTCTACGCGGGTTGCTGGACACGCCTTTAATTATTGATGGACGTATGGAAATTGCAGAAGTGATTGGTACTGATGCCGATCCGCTGCGTCATATCATCGTGATTAACCGGGGTTCTAACAGCCACCTACGGATAGGACAGACTGTGCTGGATGACAAGGGGATCATGGGGCAGATCATTAGTGTCTATCCGCATAGTAGCCGTGTCATGCTGCTCTCAGATAAAGAACATTCACTTTCAGTACGTCTGGAACACACCGGAATGCGTGCCATCGTCTCGGGGACGGGTGATCTTGGGCGTCTGAAAATGGAATATGTACCGACCAGTGCCAACATCAAAGTCGGTGAAAAAGTTTATAGCTCAGGTTTGGGACAGCATTTTCCGGCAGGTTATCTGGTTGGCACCGTCTCCAAAGTACAACGTCATAATTCAGGTGAATTTGCCCAGATTGATGTGATTCCGGCAGCACAGCTGGCTGGTGGTCATCATGTGGTGGTACTGTTCTCTGATTCATTAGCGATGGAGCAGCCACATGTCGATCGCTAAAATGCAGTCCAGAACCCATCGGGATCCATTATTCCCGATTATTATTTCAGTAATTTTGGCCTCGGTTCTGGTGGTCTATCCTTTATCTTATTCGCTCTCTGGCTGGCGTCCGCAGTTTATGCTGATGGTGATGCTGTTCTGGGTGCTCTGCCAGCCGACCTGGTGTGGGATCTGGTTCGCGTTTAGTACCGGGATTTTGCTGGATCTGCTATTGGATGCACCTTTAGGTCTGAATGCGCTGAGTTTTATTATTATTGCCTTTATGGCGCGCTTCCTGACCCGTGAGCGCCGCATCCTGACTTTTAGCAATCTCTGGATTATTGCTACATTAGCACTCGTTGCCCATCTGATGCTGACCTTCTTTGCTCAAATCATTAGCGGCGTGCAGTTCTCGATTCCACGTCACTGGCTACCGATACTGACTAGCGTTATGGTATGGCCTGTTCTATATTATCTGCTCAGAAAATGGCGCATCTGATTCTGGCCTCCAGTTCACCTCGACGCCGTGAACTGCTGCAACAGTTGGGACTGGAGTTCGAGATTTACAGTCCTGATATTGACGAATCCGTATTGCCCAATGAGTCAGTTGCGGCTTATGTTGAGCGTTTGGCACGTGCCAAAGCGGATGCCGTGGCCGAGCGTTATCCAGATGCAATTATCATTGCTGCCGACACCAGTCTGGGTATCGATAACGAGATTCTGGGTAAGCCGGAATCCAAACAGCATGCTTTTGCAATGTGGGCTAAAATTTCAGGCCGTAAACATGATGTATTTAGCGGTGTCTGCGTACGCACTAAAAATGAAAAATACAGTATAGTGGTAAGAACACAGGTTGAATTTCAATCACTCACCACCCATGATATGGAAATTTATTGGGCGACTAGTGAACCGGTAGGCAAGGCAGGCGGTTATGCCATTCAAGGCATTGCAGCACGTTATATCCCCGCGATTCAGGGGAGCTACTCTAATGTAGTCGGTTTGCCCCTATATGAAACGGTACAGTTATTACAGACGGTTAAAGCACTAAATTAACTGCTGAAAAAAGAATTCTTATAATGTTTTGAGTGTTGTTATGTCTGACGAGTTATTGATTAACTTCACACCGATGGAATGTCGTGTGGCGTTAATCGAAAACGGCACGGTGAACGAACTGTTCATCGAGCGTACCGCGAAGCGCGGTCTGGTGGGGAACGTATATAAAGGCAAAGTGGTCCGTGTCCTGCCAGGGATGCAGGCTGCTTTTGTCGATATTGGTCTGTCACGTACTGCTTTTTTGCATATCAATGACATGGTCTGGCCGCGTCAGCAGCCGACACCGAATGTGTTTGAATTACTGCAGCCAGGTCAGATTCTGACGGTGCAGGTGATGAAAGACATGCTCGGGACCAAAGGCGCACGTCTTTCAACTGATCTCTCCATTCCTTCACGTTATCTGGTTTTGATGCCTTATGGCAATCATATTGGCGTATCGCAACGGATTGAATCCGAGGAAGAACGTAACCGTTTACGTTCGATTATTGAACGGATTCAGGCCCAGCATAAACTGCCCGGTTCGGTGATTGTCCGTACTGCGGCAGAAGGCATTGATGAAGCTGAAATTGCCCAGGACATGGCTTATCTGGCCAAGCTTTGGGACTACATTCAGCGCAAACAGAAGAGCATTGCTGTTCCATCACTGATCTTTGAAGAACTGCCGCTGCCACAGCGTGTGATTCGTGATCTGGCCAATGAAAATACTGCCAAAATCTATGTCGATTCACGTGAAATCCACGGCAAACTGAAAGAGTTTGTTAAAGAATTTGTGCCAAGCATGAATGATCGTTTGCTGCACTATCCAGGCGAGCGCCCGATTTTTGACTTATATAATGTTGAAGATGATATCCAGAAGGCTCTACAAACCCGTGTGGCACTAAAATCTGGTGGTTATCTGATGATTGATCAGACTGAGGCCATGACCACGATTGATGTCAATACCGGTTCCTATGTCGGCGGTCGTTCACTGGAAGATACCGTCTTCAAAACCAATATGGAAGCAACTGAGGTGATTGCACGTCAGTTACGACTGCGTAATCTGGGTGGGATCATTATTATTGATTTTATTGACATGCAGGAAGCACAGCATCGTGACGAGGTAATGAACCAGTTCGAAAAAATGCTGCAACGTGATCATGCCAAAACCAAGATTACCCAGGTATCTGAACTGGGTCTGGTCGAGATGACGCGTAAACGTACCCGTGAATCTCTAGAGCACCTGTTATGCGAATCCTGTCCAACCTGTCAGGGACGTGGATACGTCAAAACAGCAGAATCAGTGTGTTACGAAATATTCCGTGAAATTTTACGTTACGCACGCGCTTATCAATCACAAAGTGGATTTACTGTAGTGGCACATCCGTCAGTGATTGATCGACTGCTGACTGCAGAAGCCCCGGCTGTGGCGGATCTGGAACACTTTATTGATCGCGTGATTAAGTTCCAAGTTGAGAATTTATATACGCAAGAGCAATACGATATCATTCTCAGCTGAAATTGTAACAGAATATCGTAAAACCCTTGTTACAACTGGAATTTTACAAGCGCAGGTGAATTCTGAATACTAGACACATCCAGTAGCCAAAGCCAATCTCCCAATATTTTGGCTTAGCAAAAAATGAGGTGTGTCATGAGTATAAGTAAAGCAGTTATTAATAAGGGTCTAAAACACGTGCTTGAACCGAAAACTGTCCACGCAGGATACATTGTGGACGAACGCGGCAATGAAGTTCAGATTACTTCATCTATGATCCGTACGGTCTGCCATCAGCTATTAAAACAATGTCGTACTGTGAAAAGTTAAAATTTGAATATTGCTTGAATGATTTGAATAAAAAATAATCAAATAAAAATAAAGGGGCACCATATGCCCCTTTATTATTGCATGAAATTATTGGCAAAAATGTTCATACTTATTTTTGCATAAAAACTTAGTCTTGGTTTTAGTCTTCATCGCAGTCTAACTTACTGCTGCGAGCTTTGGGGTTTTGCCACCATCGACGATCCGTTCAAAACGCTGGATTTCGTCCTCAAGATGAGTAAGCAGATTCTGCATTTTAGGCAGGGAATTACGGCAGGCGGTCAGACCCACTTCAAGTTTGTCTAAATAACTGGTCATGGTGATATTGAGTGCCTGACCATCGAGCACGATAGAGGCAGGGTAGAGGGCTTCCAGACGGGCACCATTCCAGTACAGCGGTTCTTGGGGACCTGGAACATTGGAAATCACCAGATTAAATGCCTGGCGTTTTGGCATCAGACCTGATGCAATATTTAAACCTGCAGCGCCATAAACAAAAGCACTATAGTTCAGAATCTGATTGGCATTCATACGCTTAAAACGTTCTTTGGCATTCAGTACGCTACGACGTACGATCTTGAGGCGTTCTAAAGGATCTTCCTTATGTGTACCCAGATTCGCCAGAATCATGGTAATACGGTTTGATACATCAGAGTCATCAGAACGTACAGAAGCCGGTACCATGGCAATCAACGGTTTCTTTGGTAGAGCATCTTGGCTGATTAAATATTCACGCAAGGCACCAGAACAGATTGCCAGCACGATATCGTTAATAGTTACACCCAAGGCTTTAGAAATACGACGAAGACGCTCAAATTCAAAGGATTGCGCAGCAAATCGGCGTGATGCACTGACACGTTGATTTAGAATGGATGAAGGGGCCTGGAAACTGGAGACATAATCAGGATTACGTCCCATGTCTTTTAATACAGTTTGCGACAGCTCATAGATGACACGCGGAGTAGATTCCAGCTGTCCTTTCAGCGTAGATAAAACGCCTTTAATGCGGCTAACTTTTGGTGCTTTCAGGCGCTTGGCACGTGGTCCTTCTACACACCATGGTGGCACAATACTTTTTCCATGTGGATCATGAGACAGTGATTTCTCGACCAGACGCATACCTGCAATGCCATCGACCATAGCATGGTGAATTTTAAAGTACATCGCGAAACGATTACCTTCTATTCCTTCAATGATATGACAGGTCCAGAGTGGTTTGGCACGGTCAATCAGAGCACTATGTTCCTGTGAAATATAGGTGAGTAATTCACGGATGCGACCCGGTTTTGGCAGGGCAATATGCCGGAAATGATGATCCAGATCGAACTGTTGATCTTCGTCCCAGAACAAGCCATTTAAATAATTATTGAAAGGTGGGATTGGAATAGATTTGGAAGTACGGATATCACGCACCAATTCCTGAATAAAAGTTGCCGGTGCATTATCGGGAATCTGAAATAAAAAAAGACCACCTACATGCATAGGTTGCTGCCGTTTCTCTAAAGATAAAAAAATAAGATCAATTGGATGTAATGGACGCATAGCGTGGATTGCCTCACTGCACTCTATATGGCTGTGCTCTGTCTGAAAAGCCTTGTTAGAATTATTGCTTTAGTAAAGAAAGTATAGCTGTTTTAACGTAGAAATGAACTGCTTAATCTTAATCTGTTAAGTTAAAAATTAATAATTGACATGGAGGTTTATACCTTCCTAAGTTTTTGAAATGTGAAAATTTTAGTTTTTAAAGCTACTGCTGAAAATACGTTTTTTAGGTCTGATGGGAGTATAACTGAGTAATTATGCATCATTAAAAGAATGGTATTGGGTTCAATTTCACATTTTTTTGCAAATAAATCTATTCAATAACATTTTATAAATTCTTTGATAATCCTCAGGATCTTTCCTGATGAATGGTAAAAGAGGAGACTTTAAATCTTGTCACCAAATGTAAGAATCGTAGTTAAAAAGGCTATCCTGATTCAGGATAGCCTCTTACAAATATACACAGTCTGATTTAATTTTACTTTTTCAGGTTGCCTGCATGTAAGCCGCATTCTTTATGTGTTGCTTCTTCCCACCACCAGCGACCTTCACGTTCATGCTGGTTCGGTAAAACGGGACGAGTACATGGTTCACAGCCAATAGAAATAAATCCTTTCTCATGCAATGGGTTATATGGAATTTCCATCATACGGATATAACTCCATACATCGGCACTCGACCAATTGGCAAGTGGGTTGTATTTAATCAGCTGTTTACCGGGACCTGAAAAACCTGGATCTGCCTGAACCACCGGAATTTCATTCCGTGTACCCGGGCTCTGGTCTTTACGCTGACCGGTAATCCAGCCATCAAGCGTTGCAAGTTTTTTACGTAATGGTTGAACCTTGCGGATGCCACAACATTCCTGATGACCATCTTGATAGAAACTGAACATCCCTTTACGAGTAGTCAAATTTTCAATGGCTTCACGTTCAGGAAAACAGATTTCAATATCAATATTATAGTGTTTTCGAACTTGTTCGATAAATTGATAGGTTTCAGCGTGCAAGCGGCCTGTATCCAGACTAAAGACACGGAAAGGTTTACCGAGGTGGGAAGCCATGTCAATCAGTACAACATCTTCTGCACCAGAAAATGAAATGGCAATTTCACCTGGTTGATTCAGGGCAAGTGCCAAAATTTCACTTGGAGATTTATCAGCATATTCAGATGCAAGCGCATCCACAATATCAATAGTAGGAATAGTGGTCATGAGAATCCTGGCGATATAGGCTTGGAATGACTCTGCCTATATTAATTAATTTCACATGTATTTTAATAGAAGAGAATTAGTAGGCTTATCACTAAAAAATAAATACTTATGAAAAAAATAGATTTAAAAAAGAACAATGCAAAATATGAATCTTCAGCTATGATATGGAAAATTTTTTAGATGATAACTGAGGGGAATATTCATGGAAGTCGTATGTCTGGATCTTGAAGGTGTATTGGTTCCTGAAATTTGGATTAATTTTGCAAAGAAAACAGGCATTAAAGCGCTTGAAGCAACGACTCGTGATATTCCTGACTATGATGTGTTAATGACACAACGTCTGAATATTTTGAAAGAGCATGGCTTGGGTCTGAATGATATTCAGGAAGTGATTGCAGATATGGGGCCATTTGAAGGCGCCAAAGAATTTGTAGAATGGGTAAGCACTCATTTCCAACTGATTATTTTATCTGATACTTTCTATGAGTTTGCGCATCCTTTAATGAAACAGTTGGGCTGGCCAACAATTTTCTGTCATAAACTTGAAACAGATGAAAAGGGTATGATTACTGACTATAAATTGCGTCAGCCAGATCAAAAGCGTCAAGCGGTGAAAGCATTGCACGGTCTGAACTTCCGTGTGATTGCAGCAGGGGACTCATATAACGATACCACCATGCTGGGTGAAGCGGATCACGGTTTCCTGTTTGATGCACCGGAAAATGTGATTGCTGAATTCCCGCAATTCCCACCGATTCATGGTTATGCAGCGTTGAAAGAAGCCATCCGTAATGCTTCAATCCGTAATATTCCAGCTTAAGTGTTAAAAGCTGAATGAAATAAAAAAGGCGCTTGAGGCGCCTTTTTTATTTTGAGGACATAGCCTGAATTAGAAGCGGTAACCGATCTTCATGCCATATGCCCATGCATTATTATCTTCAAATTCACCTACTGGATTTCCTCCTGTCTGTGCAGTCGCATCACCTAACCAAAGGTGTTTTACACCAGCCTGGATAAAGTAATTTGCAGCAGGGCTATATTGAGCACCTAGACCTAAACTCCAATAACCTTCAGTTGGGCCAAGTGTTGTCACAGGATTACCTGCACCTGAATCCCAGCCTACTGAAGTAGATGCTGACCATTTGTCATTAAACTTATGACCGACACCGATATTTGCAGACCATTGGTCGTCAGAGTAATCGATAAGATTATTCCCTGAATTAGCTTTTAAGAATACAGGAGTTACAGCAAATTGATCCCAATGTACCCAACGTATATTAGCAAAAGCGATGGTATTTTGTGCAACACCAGACTGGAAATCTAAATTCACAGATTGTGGTGTAATTGCATCTACGCGCTCATTACTCATAGGAACAGTAGTACCTGCAGGTACAGTGAATCCCGGTGCTAAGGTAGTAGACTGAGCAAAGGTAAAACTTTCAGTTCCTGTTGCCTTATGCTTAATTTCTGAACGATAGGTAACAGAAGCTTTTAATGCAATTTCAGGAATTTGATAAGCAAATCCAGCAAGCCATCCAAAGGCTTCTTCTTGTTTAAGCTGAATGTTATAGCCACTTAATAAAGAATAAGCACCCCCCCGTAATTTAATATCAGCCTCAACAGTTTGCCACACTGGACCAGCATAGAAATTCCAGTTTTCTGTAGGTTGATAACCAATGAGGGCAGTTAAATTATGTGTGTCAACATCAACTGATGTACCTTCTACACCATTACCAAAAGAACCAGCAGTTTCAGCGTATGTTGCATCTGCTCCAAAAGGTTGATCATAGATCAAGCCTAAAGAAATTTTGTCTGTTGCTTGAACTTTAATTGCAGCAGAGGGGAAATAGTAATCTTCCCCCATGTCGTTAATTTTTTCACCTTCAAAAGCAGATACTTTAGATGTCCCTTTCACAGTTGGATCAAGAACAGAAATTCCTGCTTCTGCATAGTTACCAGGTTGTAAAAAAGCCTGAATAGACTGGCCTGAACGGTCTAAACCGGCAGCGAACACGAGAGAAGTAGGCAGGCTAGAAAGAAGAATAGCGATAGAGATTGGCTTAAGCTTCATGGCTCATCCTTGACAATGTTGCATAAATATTAATAAAAGTTGTGGAAAAGTAACACAAATTTAAAAAGAGTAAATGCTCCACTTCGTCCAAGAAATTAACTATGGCGGTTATAAAAAATGATTGCTTAGAGTATTTATACTATATTTTTTTGATTAACTTAATGAAAATAAACAAATAATAATTTTTATCAAAATATATTAAAAACAAAATTTAGGCAAAATTTGATTGGTGATAAAAGCATCGAATAGTATACGGGTGTATAAAAATATAAATGAGACAATAAAAACCACCCGAAGGTGGTTTTTATTAACTAACAGGAATTAGAAGCGATAGCCCATTTTTAAGCCATAACCTAAAGCATGGTTATCTTCAAATTGTGCCACAGAGTTTCCTGTACCAAACATTGATGCAGGTTGAGCTTTAGCATCACCTAACCAGAAGTACTTCACACCACCAGCGATAAAGTAGTTTGCAGCAGGTGAGAATTGTAGACCTAGGCCAACGTTCCAGTAACCTTCAGTTGGACCTAAAGTTGAAACAGGGTTGCCTGCACCTGAATCCCAACCTACAGAGACATTACCTGCCCATTTTTCATTAAATTTACGGCCTACACCTACAGTAGCTGACCATTGATCATCTGTATAACCCACTAAGTCAAAACCATTTGGATTATCTGGGGTTAAGCCTGCGGCACCTAAAGCTTCTGAAACTGTACCAAACTGTTCAGGACGAATTGAAAAATCTTCCCAGTTTACCCAGCGCACATTAGCAAAAGCGACTGTGTCAGCCATGATACCAGTTTGGAAATCAAGGTTTACAGATTGTGGAGTTGTAATTTTGGTAGTAGTGTTTTCGTTATATACCGCACCTGGTCCAGGAACTAAACCAGTTAAAATTAAGCTTGTACCATATTCATTCGTTGCTGCTTCGTGATCAATTTCAGAGCGATACGTTAAAGATGCTTTTAATGCGATTTCAGGAATTTGGTAAGCTAAACCTGCAATCCAGCCTACTGCAGAATCTTTCTTCATATCTGCATTATATTGGCCTAATGCAATAGTAGAACCGTATGCGGTACCACGTAGTTGAACATTCCCTTTAACGGTCTGGTATACCGCACCACCATATAGATTCCAGTTTTCAGTTGGTTGGAAACCTAATAGGAACGTTAAATTTTCGGTTGTAACTTCTACTTCAGTTGCTTCTTGGCCATCATGCAATAAGCCCTGTCCAGCAAATAATGCAGCTGGAAGCCCCAAGCCTGCTAATGCTGGGTTTGCTCCAGCATCACCAACTGAATAGGCTGCATCAGCACCAAAAGGTTGATCGTATAAAAGACCCACTGATAATTTATCAGCTACTTGAAACTTTAATGCTGCACTTGGGAAGTAATAATCTTCGCCCATGTCTGATAGAGAGGTATTCTCAAGACCAGCTAAAGCTGCAGGAATAGCAGCGTTAGGTGTATAACCTGCATTAGCTTTACCAGATACAGATGGATCTAAAACAGAAATACCTGCTTCAAAATAGTTACCAGGTTGTAGGAAGGCTGCAATAGATTGGCCTGAACGATCTAGTGCTGCTGCAAATGCGCCTGTCATAGGTACAGTTGCAAGAATCATTGCAGTAGTTAATGTTTTTAATTTCATTTACGTCTTTCCTTGAGGTACAAATTTATATCTAGCGTTGTTGTTTGCACTTATTGAATTCTTGGAGATTTCGGGTATTTATCCGCAATCATTTGTTACTCCATGTGACAAAAATAGCACAATTAAAATAAGAGTAAATGCTCTAGAAAAAACTAATTAGTCTAAAAAAGCACCAAAATAGAGTTTTTGCACCAAAAAATGGCCTTATTTTGAAATAAGTATTTGAAAGTAAAAGAAATAAAATAATGGAGAAAAAATGATTTTTTGTATAAAAAATATTCTAAAAATATGAAGATTAACGCTAATTTTTTGAAGTATAGATCACATTTTGAAAGGATGGTGCGCCCTGCGGGACTCGAACCCACGTCGGTCGCTTAGGAGGCAACTGCTCTATCCAGTTAAGCTAAGGGCGCGAAAAAAGGCTATTGTACTGTAAAAAATGCAAAAAAAAAGTTATTGCCGAAGCAATAACTTTAAAAATCATCGATTAAAAGATTTTTTGATTAATTCTTAGGGCGCAGTGCCTTAAACAGAATAAACATGATCACGACCCAAATCGGAAGCATCAGTACCGATTCTTTAAAGCCTTGTGTCCACATGATGTAAAGAATGGTCGCAATGAAAGCTAAAACCAGAATATTACTTGCAGGTGACCACAATGCAGGGAAACTGGTCTTTTGTCCTAACTGCTTCATGCTTTGCATAAACTTGAAGTGAGTCAGACTAATCATGGCCCAGTTCAGTACCAGTGCACCTACCACTACATAAATCAGGTGACTTAAGGCATCTTCAGGAACAAAGTAGTTTAGAAGTACACAGCCGAAAATCAGCAGGGCAGAGAACAGAACTGCAGGAATTGGAACGCCTTGTTTGTTCACAGTCTTAAAGATTTTAGGGGCATTACCTTGCTGTGCCAGACCATAGAGCATACGGCTATTAGCATACATACCACTGTTATAAACAGAAAGTGCAGCTGTCAGGATGATGAAGTTCAGCAGATGTGCTGCCCAGTCAATCCCCAATTGGCTAAAGATCATTACAAACGGGCTTTTATCCAGACCACCCAGTTCCAGCTGGTTCCAAGGCACTAAAGATAACAGAATGGTCAACGCACCTACATAGAACACCAGAATACGGAATACAACCTGATTAATCGCTTTTGGAATAGTTTTTTCTGGATTTTCAGCTTCTGCTGCCGCCATCCCGATCAGTTCAATACCACCGAAGGCAAACATCAGGAAGGCCAGCATATAGAATAAGCCTTCAAAGCCATTCGGGAAGAAACCGCCTGCTGTCCAAAGGTTGCTGAAAGAAGCTCCTGAAGAAGCATCAGCAGTCAGGATCAGATAGAGACCAAAGACAATCATGGAAATGACCGCAGTCACTTTTACAATGGATAGCCAGAATTCTGATTCACCGTAGAATTTTACATTGCCAAGGTTGACCAGGGTAATCACAATGAAGAAAAACAGCACCGATGCCCAAGCAGGAATATGGGGCCACCAGTAGTTAATATATTTTGCGACAGCAGTAAGCTCGGTCATTGCGACCAGGATATACAGGATCCAGTAGTTCCAGCCCGCGAGGAAGCCAGGGAATTTACCCCAATATTTATAAGCAAAATGGCTGAAAGAACCTGCAACAGGTTCATGAACAATCATTTCACCCAATTGACGCATAATTAGGAAAGCAATTAAGCCACCAATGGCATAGCCCAGAATAATCGAAGGACCAGCGGATTGGATCACCTGTGCGGAACCTAAGAATAAGCCTGTGCCAATTGCACCGCCCATGGCGATCAACTGAATATGACGGTTCTTTAAGCCACGCTGAAGTTGTGAAGACTCGTTATTCAAAGTATTCAGCCCGACAATGTAAAAATAAGTTGAAAGATTGTAATTGATCAGTCAAAAGAAGCCTAGTAGAAGCCTTGAATGAAAAATTATTATCAGATTAATAAAAAATTATTATAAAAATAAATTAAATAAAAGATAAATGAATCAATATATTAATTTTATTGAATCTGATATTCCTCATCGAATACTAAAAAGACAGCCGTTGTATATGTTGTTTTTTTATACAAAGGTCTTGCAGTCAATTTATCACGATATAAATATACTATACTCAAATTCAACCTCAGTTACATTGCATTTACAAAATAAAGATCAGACAAAGGAAGATAATAACGATGAGTTTTGCCCCGCAAATCAAGATTCCAGCTACCTATATGCGTGGCGGTACCAGTAAAGGTGTATTTTTCAAGCTGGAAGATCTTCCACCTGCAGCACAACAGCCGGGCAAAATCAGAGACCAGTTACTCTTACGTGTGATTGGTAGCCCAGATCCTTATGGCAAGCAGATTGACGGGATGGGGGGAGCCAGTTCCAGTACCAGCAAAACAGTCATTCTGTCTAAAAGCCAGCAAACTGATCATGACGTAGATTATCTGTTTGGACAGGTTGCAATTGACCGACCTTTTGTCGACTGGAGTGGTAACTGCGGCAACCTGACAGCGGGTGTAGGTTCATTTGCGATTAGTAAAGGTCTAGTAGATTCCTCTCGTATTCCAGAAAACGGCATCTGCACAGTACGGATCTGGCAGGTCAATATTCAGAAAACCATTATTGCCCATGTGCCAATTGTGAATGGACAGGTACAGGAACTGGGTGATTTTGAGCTGGATGGTGTCACCTTTCCAGCGGCTGAAGTTCAGATCGAATTTCTGGACCCTGCCGATGATGATGCCGAGGGTGGAGCCATGTTTCCGACAGGTCATTTAGTCGATCAGCTGGTTGTTCCAGAATACGGTACCTTTGAAGCAACTTTGATCAATGCGGGTATTCCGACAATTTTCCTGAAAGCTGAAGACCTGGGCTATCAGGGCACAGAGCTACAGGAAGATATTAATAGTGATCCGGTAGCGCTCGCTAAATTTGAAACCATTCGTGCTTATGGCGCATTAAAAATGGGATTGATTTTAGATATTACTGAAGCAGCTCAACGTCAGCATACGCCGAAAATCGCTTTTGTATCCCAGCCTAAGGCCTATGTATCTTCAGGGGGGAAAGCGATCACCGAATTAGATACCGATGTATTGGTACGTGCCTTATCGATGGGTAAGCTGCATCATGCCATGATGGGAACCGTCGCGGTTTCGATTGGCACTGCAGCTGCGATTCCAGGAACATTGGTGAATCTGGCAGCAGGTGGGGGGGAGCGTGAAGCGGTGCGATTTGGTCATCCATCAGGGACTTTACGCGTTGGGGCACAAGCTACTCAGGAAAATGGTGAATGGAAAGTGAAGAAAGCTATCATGAGCCGTAGTGCGCGTGTCTTGATGGAAGGCTGGGTACGTGTGCCTGCAGAAGTTTTGAAAGAATAGAATTAATTTAATGAAATCTGCTTATATAAAAAACCATTGTCCGTACAATGGTTTTTTATATTCAGGGCAGCACCTTTAACATTCTAGATAGCTTCTCTTCATTAAAAATGAACTTTGCTCTTTATAGAAAAAAATCAGCAGACGAATTCAAGCTGATAATTCAGGATATTTAGAGGTACAATGCAGGAATAAAGCGGCAAGTTCTTTATTCTTGTCATCGAAAATATATTGAACAACCGATCTGAGGCGAATGTGTCATCTACAACTGAGCTGTCAACCCATGCTTTGACTCAAGCACAACATCGTATTCAACAGGACCTATTGACAGCATTAGATGCTTTTGCCATTCCTGAGCCGCTGAAATCGGCCGTACACCATGCAGTGATGCTGGGTGGAAAACGTGTACGTCCAGCCTTGTGTTATGCCACGGCCACACTCAAGCCAAATCAGAACATTGCTGCTGTGCGTCGTGCTGCAGTCGCAATCGAGTTCATTCATTGCTATTCACTAGCTCATGATGATCTGCCTTGTATGGACAATGATTTGCTGCGTCGTGGACAACCAACCTGCCATGTTGCCTTTGGTGAAGATACCGCGTTGCTTGCTGGCGATATTCTGCAGTCCATGGCTTTTGAAATTTTAGGCAGCCGTCTGTTTGATCAGGGCCCTGCAGTTGAGCCAGCAATTGTATTAAAGCAGATGCAGATTCTGGCTACAGCATCTTCCAGGATGGTCAATGGTCAGGTTTTAGATCTGCAGTCTGAAGGAAAACGAATTGACCAGGAAGCATTAGAAATTATTCACCGTAATAAGACTGGTGCACTAATCTCAGCAGCCATCATGATGGCAGCGGTGACGATTTTTGAAGGTACAGATCTGGCGATTCCGAAACTGCGTGAATTTGGGCAGGCCATTGGTCTGGCTTTCCAGGTACAGGATGATATTCTGGATATCATTTCTGATACTGAAGTATTAGGAAAAACGGCAGGCAAGGATGAACAGGTAGAGAAATCGACTTATCCTGCGCTTATGGGACTCGAGCAGGCAAAACAGTATGCTAAGCAGTTGCATGATCAAGCCTTAAATGCTTTGGCTCACTTCGAAAGTCAGGCTGAAGAATTGACTCAGATTACACAGTTTTTGTTACATCGCAAAAGTTAATTTTCATGGGGATGTAACGCATAAAAAAGAGGACATTTAGTCCTCTTTTTTATTTCAGCTCATTTTATTTGCTTTCATTGTACAGACGTTCTGCCTGTTCAAAACGGTCAGTAATTTCTTCTGTCGGCGCTTTGCCCATCAAGCTCACCACAATAATAGTGATCATTGAACAGATGAAACCTGGAATGATTTCATACAGACCAGTCGCAGCAAACAGATTTTTCCATAGGATCACAACAGTTGCACCCACAATCATACCGGCCAAGGCACCATTCAGGGTCATACGTTTCCAGAATAGTGACAGGATAATCAGTGGGCCAAATGCAGCACCAAAGCCCGCCCAAGCATAAGCAACCAGACCAAGCACTTTAGATTCCGGATTACCCGCCATCCAGATCGCAAGCAGGGCAATCAATAGCACCATCAAACGACCGACCCAAACCAGTTCTTTCTGAGAAGCATTTTTACGCAGGAAAGATTTATAGAAGTCTTCAGTCAAAGTACTTGAGCACACCAGTAACTGACAGCTGAGTGTACTCATTACCGCAGCCAGAATTGCAGCCAGAACCACACCGGCAATCCATGGATTGAACAGAATTTTAGTCAGCTCCATAAATACGGTTTCAGGATTGGCATTGACTACACTTGCCAGTTCTGGATGTGCCTGGAAGTAAGCAATACCAAAGAAACCGGCTGCGACCGCACCACCCAGACACAGTATCATCCATGTCATGCCAATACGACGTGCATTCGGAATCGATTTCACCGAATCTGCTGCCATGAAACGCACCAGAATATGCGGTTGACCAAAGTAACCCAGCCCCCAAGCCAGTAAGGAAATAATCGCAACAAAGCTCAGATCACCCATGACATTCATGGCTTGTGGACGAGCCGCTTCAAGTGCCAAAGTGATTTGTGATATATCTGAGAAAGATAAAATAGCCACAATTGGTGTCAGTAACAAAGCAAAGATCATCAGACCCGCCTGAATCGTGTCAGTCCAGCTGACAGCCAGAAAGCCACCAATGAATACATAACTGATCGTCGCAATCGCGCTAATCCAGAGGGCAGTACTGTATGGAAGTTCAAACATGCTTTCAAACAGACGTGCACCTGCAACCATGCCTGAAGCACAATAAATAGCGAAGAAAATCAGGATCACGAATGCAGAAACCACACGCAGAACTTTTTTCTGGTCGTTAAAGCGGTTCGAGAAATAATCTGGCAAGGTCAAGGCATTGTGCTGTACTTCAGTATGTACACGTAAACGTCCAGCGACCAGGAGCCAGTTTAGCCAGGCACCGATGATCAGGCCAATTGCAATCCACATTTCAGACAGACCTGAAAGATAAATTGCCCCGGGCAAACCCATCAGCAGCCAGCCACTCATATCGGAAGCACCAGCAGAAAGTGCAGTAACAAAACTACCTAAACGTCGGCCCCCTAAGATGTAGTCGGAAAAGTTTGTTGTCGCGCGATAAGCCATCAGGCCAATCACGATCATGGCAACAATATAAAATAGAAAGGTGATTAAGGTTGGATTTAGGGAGCTCATACGGTATCCATTTTTAAGTTGGACAGTAGATCGAAATAAGGATTATGGCAAATGTTATGGTCTTTAATCCGAAAGCCATGCAACATTAAATCCAGAAGATTTCAAAAATAAACGCGAAATTTAACCATAATTTCACAATCTTTGCTGAGATTTTCTTGATTTAAATGAAAATAGGCAGTCATTCGACTGCCTATTTGATTCATATTTCTTAACAGTTAATTGTTGCGACCCATAACGCCACGAATGGTATTCATAATATCTGCTGGCAAGACCACAGTCTTGGCATTTGGAGATTTCGCCATATCCTGCATGGCTTTTACATATTGCTCGCCAAGTAAGTAAGCCACAGGAATTTCTTTATCACCAATCGCCTGAGTCACCATATCAATAGCACGCTGTGAAGATTCAGCCAATACCACTTGTGCTTCCGCATCACGACGTGAGGCTTCAAGACGACCATCTGCTTCCAGAATGGCTGCCTGTTTTTCACCATCGGCTTTAGTTACTGTGGCACGACGTTGACGTTCAGCCGCTGCCTGTTCTTCCATCGCTGCCTGCATGGTATGCGATGGTTTGATGTCCTGGATTTCTACGGTTTTCAGGGTAATCCCCCAATCTGAAATATCATCCGAAATACTGGCTTTCAAACGTGCCTTAATGTGATCACGAGATGATAAGGCATCATCCAGATCCATTTCACCGACAATCGAACGCAATGAAGTCTGAACCAGGTTCTGAATCGCCCAAGAATAGTTTTCAATCCCGTATACGGCTTTTTCAGGTGTAGTCAGGTTAATATAAGCTACGGCATTCATCAGCAAGACTGCATTATCACGGGTAATCACTTCCTGAGAAGGAATATCCAGCACGATATCTTTAGTCGTCACTTTATAAGCAACTTCATCGATATAAGGAATCACGAAGTTCAAGCCAGGATTCAGGGTAGAATGGTATTTACCCAGACGCTGTACAATCCATTTATAGCCTTGAGGAACAATTCGTACACCTTTGAAGATGGTGACGGCCACAAAGACCAGCAAGGCCAATACAATAATAGAACTTATACTCATGTCTTTTTCACCTTTTCCTTTTCTTAATTATTGCTATGTGGTTGTACCACCAGGTCATTGCCGAGAATATCGACCACACGAACCCGGTCGCCAACTTGTACCGGACTGAGGGTACGACATTCCCATTCATCTGAACCGAGGACAGGGAGCGGAAAGCGGACTTTAACTTGACCGTGATCCAGATTGGTTTGAATCACCATCCCCACCTGACCAATGGTGGCCTCACGTGACAGTCCGGCTTTGGTCTTGTCTGTAGACAGCGGTTTAATAAACTTGAACCAGGCCAGAGTACATAGCACAGAGAGAACGATCCAGGTCAGCAGCTGCGTGGTCAGTCCCATCATCGGGAACATCCAGTACAGAATACCCACCATAATGGCCCCAATACCAAACCAGAGTGCAGCAAATGCTGGCAGAATTAACTCTGACAGAATCAGGATAATGCCAAGTACAAACCAGTGCCACGGTTCAAGAACAAATTGCATAAATTAACCTATGTAATTCAAAATTAAATATTCATCATGATTTTTATCTTCACTTCAATGTAGCAGATGCAGCAGCGGATGAATACCTGCAATCCCGATTTAGAACCTGGCCTTGCGTGGCGGTTGTAATGCAGCTGGGGACTTGCTGAAATCGTTGATGGCCTTTTCAATGGCCCGGATTTTTAACTGGGCCGCCTTTTCACCTTCCAGAATCGTTTCATTACTCGATTTCAGATCCAGTGTACCAATATGTCCGACCTTCGGCTGAATGACCACATTAGCCTGAGCCAGTTCTTCATTAATACTTTGCTGACCCATGATATTAATGGTCTGATCCAGCAGGCCAAACATGTTCATGGCTTTGTTGGCATCCGGACGCGCTGAGATATCAACTGCAATGACAATATCCGCTCCCATATCTTTGGCTGTTTTCACTGGAATTGGACTGACTAATCCACCATCGACATATTTGTTACCCCCAATCACCGCTGGCACAAAGACATTTGGAATACTGCAAGAGGCACGTACCGCCTGGCCAGCATTGCCTTTGATAAAGTCAGCCTTACGGCCATTATCCAGGCGGGTAGCTACCGCAGCAAAACGGATCGGGAACTGTTCAATGGGTTTATTGGCCACGTTCTTATTTACATAATCCTGTAGCTTTTGACCGGCGATAATGCCCTGACGGTTTAAAGTCAGATCACGAATATCCGCCTCTTTAAAATTAAGCGCAATTTGTTGCAGCTGATATGGAGTTTTACCGCTGGCATACAGACTGCCGACAAAACTGCCGGCACTGGTTCCAGTCACAATTTTAGGTTTAATTCCATGTGATTCAAGGACTTTAATCACGCCGATATGGGCAAAACCTTTCGCTCCGCCACCACCCAAGGCAAGGGCAATGACAGGTTCACGGGCTTTAAGCGTCGGGGTAACAACAGGTTTCGATGGGCTTCTGTCGCAGGCTGCAAGGCTCAGGCCCAAACAGCCAATCATTGCATAACGAATTAATTTCATTCTAAAAATAGAGGATTAAATAAGCAAATTATGGTTATCAGAGCAAAAAAAAGACATTTTGCCTAGCGTTTTTTCACCAGTTTTTGTAAAGGCTTGGCAATCCAGTCCGGGTTTTTTGCCGAGATCTTGCCTTCATAATGGGCATAGATCTGCTCCAGATCATATTCATAATCACCGGTTAAATGGTATACGCCCAGGATATGAATGGTTTTAATGTCATAGTCAAAAGAAAACATCACAATCGGCAGATTGGCAGCTTTGGCAATATGATAAAAACCGCTACGGATTTTTTCCGGTGCCTTACGCGAACCTTCAGGTGCCATACCTATCCAGATCCGATCAGTCTTGTTAATGATATCAACAATCTGTCGGGTATGTCCTTGAGGAGTATCACGTACCACCGGAACCACACCAATCCATTCCAGAATCGGTTTCAGTGGTGTACGGAATAAACTGTCCTTGCCAAAAATCGTGATCTGAATGCCGAGACCGAGCAGAGCATTAAAGCCCAACCAGGCATCAATATTAGAGGTATGCGGAGAAATGATGGCAACTGCTTTTGGCAGATTTGGAAATTCACCTTCCATTTTCCAGCCTTGAGCAAGAAAAAGCTTTTTATAAAATGTCCGGCTGAATTTACTGCCACGCCCAGGGACTAAAGCAGGTAGGTTAGGAAAGGAAGTATTTGCCATCTTATAAGACTCTTGAATTACGACAATATTCTTTGTTTTTTATTATATTATTGCTTCGTGATAATTTTTTCACTGGCAAAATATCCATGCCAGATGATGTTTTCTGGAATATTTGATCAGCCAAGGACTTTTAATGCCGGCCATGCGCAACCTCTATGTTTTGCTATTTTCCTTATATTGGGCGCAAGGTTTACCGGTGGGATTTATGACGCATGCACTTCCAGTAATTTTGCGTGCTCAAGGTGTATCTTTGACGCATATTGGGGGATTCGGCCTGCTGATGTTGCCTTGGTCAATCAAAGTCTTTTGGGCACCTCTAGTCGATCGTTATGGTTCTACAAAAGGCCATTATCGTAGCTGGATTATTCCCGCACAGTTATTGTCTGTCATCGTACTCATCATCCTGTCCTTTATACCAATTGAGGCATTAAATCAGCCAGTTTATCTGCTAGCTTTTTTTGTGGCGCTGTTATTTATGAATGGTATTGGAGCGACACAGGATATTGCTACGGATGGACTCGCGGTCAATATTCTGAAAAATGACCAGCAACACTGGGGTAATACCTTTCAGGTGATGGGTTCACGTCTGGGGTTTATTGTCGGTGGGGGTGCCATCCTATGGCTTTTGGATGTCCTGCAATGGCAAACGACGTTCCTGATTTTAGCAGCTCTGGTCTTTCTGAATACTTTACCCATACTTTTATTTAAAGAGCCACAACATGAAAACCTGAACGCGATTGCAAAAAACCAGCAAAATAAATTCCAGTTAAAAACCTATTTTCAATATTTTCTCCAACAGCCTACTTTACGCTGGTGGCTGGCGATTCTGGTGACGTTTAAAATTGCGGATGGCCTGTCTGGACCTCTATTAAAACCGTTAATGATAGATATGGGACTGAGTTTTAGCCAGATCGGGATTTACGTGACTATGCTCGGTGCATTTGCGGCACTGATTGGTGCAGGACTTGCGGGCTGGTGCCTGAAAATATTTTCCCGTGCCCGAACTTTGATGGCTTTCTCAATTATCAAAATTATTACCCTAATGGCGTATGCCTGGCTGGCAATGCAATACGAAGCCAAACAGTCAGTTACACCCATGGTGATTTACTTGATTAATGCGGCTGAAGATATGATTTCTGCCATGTTATTAGTCGTGATGCTGACTTTAGTTATGCAATACAGCCGTAAACATCTGGCGGGAACGGACTTTACGTTTCAAGTAGCGATCATGGCGACGGTAAGTGGTGGGCTTTATAGCATAAGTGGAATATTAGGGGATAGATTGGGTTATCAGGATTATCTGTATGGCATCGTTTTTACTGCAATATTGTGCTTAATCCCGATAAACGGTTGGATAAAATACCGTAAAATTGATTGAAAAATTATCTAAATCAAATGTTTGATTAGATATTAGCCTAAAGTACTAAAAAGAATATATAAATACATTTTTAATAATTTTGTAATATAAAGACGTTGTGTATGATTTGTTACAAAATAAACCAAAGGATTATTGAAATGAAAACCAAGTTAGCGACAGCGATTGCATTGAGCCTATTGGCGGGGACAACTCTTGCAGCACCAACTTTCTATGGTGAAATTGACCTTTCTGTTGACCATGTACAGGCAGATAATAAAAATGGCGTAGAAGATCGTCATATTACTGACCTAAATTCAAATAACTCATTCCTTGGTTTAAAGGGTGATGAGAAGTTAACTGACCGCCTAAGTGCACTTTACCAAGCCGAGTTTACTTTTTATGTAGACAATGGTGGAAGCTCTGACACATTCGTACCACGTAATCTTTTAATTGGTCTTAAAGATGAAAAGCTGGGTACAGTAAAATTAGGTAAAATTGATACGCCAGTAAAGCAACTTTCATCTGTAGTAGATACATTTAATAACTATGTAGCTAACAATGCAGATGTGGCAGGTATCATGGCTGGTGAAAACCGTATTGATAATGTACTTGTTTATGAAACACCAGCTTTCCAGTTAGGTGAAGGTAAACTTGAAGGTAAATTACAGCTTGCTACAGGTGAAGGTAATGACACTATTGAGTCAACTAAAGGTGGTTCAACTGTTGCTGGTCGTGGCCTAGGTGATTCTTGGTCTTCTTCAGTTGTTTATAGCGACAAAATGTTCGTTGCTGGCCTGGGCTATGATAAAGCGATCCCATCTCGTTTCTTAAGTCGTGGTTTCTTAAATGCTGATAATACGGATGCACGACGAGGTCAAGATGTTACAGCAAGTCGTAATGTTTTAGCAGAAGCAAATACAATTCGTGCAATTGGTCGTATTAATTTGGATAATGGGCTATCACTACGCGCATTATATCAAACTTCTGATATTGAAAATGCTGATGCAAGTCCAACTCCAGCAAACGCTTTGGTAGCAGCAAATATTGACGATGCGCAAGCATGGTTAATTGGTGCGGAATATAACCTTCCAAATGCTAAAAATTGGACAGTGAAGGGGCAGTACAGCTATAGCGATGTAACGTTTGATGATGCTACTTCTGACTTTGAAGCTAAGCAAATTCTTGCTGGTGTTGACTATGCTTTCTCTAAACAAGTAAAAGTGTACGGTACAGCAGGCTACCTGACGATTGAACAAGGTTCTGATGAAGATAATCAGTTCCTGTTAGGTACAGGTTTCGAATACAAATTCTAATCTAGACTTCGTATTCTGAAAAAAGGCGATGTTTTTACATCGCCTTTTTATATGGAATTTTGTATAGCTTATGACTTTAAACCCATTAGCCGCAGGGTTTGAGCTGTTAAAGTAAACACAAAAGTTTGATGTAACTATTATGACTATACGAGCTGTTTTATTTGACCTGGATAATACACTGACGCATCGTGATTTGAGTGTGCAGGCTTATAGCCGATATCTGGCAGAGCAATATAGCCCGATGCTAAATCTAGCCGATATCGCAAAAATTACCGAGATCGTACGCCGTATTGATAATGGTGGCTATCCGAAAAAAGAACTGCTGACCCATTCCACAATTGGTAGATCAGTCGCTTTTGCGCTTCTGCAAGAATTGTCCTGGAAATCTCAGCCAGCATTAGAAGAATTGAATGATTTCTGGTTCCAGTATTTTGGCCAGTTCGCAGTCGCCATGCCGCAAGCAGAAAACTTATTGCGATCACTTAAAGCCGCAGATTATAAGCTGGCGATTATTTCTAATGGTGGACATGACACCCGCATGAATATTATTAACGGGCTGGGTTTTGCTCATTATTTTGATGAAATCATGAGTTCAGGTCTGGTTGGTATCAGTAAGCCAAATCCTGAAATTTTTCAATATACTGCACAAAAGCTCGCTGTAGCTCCAGAGCATTGTCTTTATATTGGAGACCATCCTGTCAATGATATTCAGGGTGCACAGAATGCCGGCATGTAGACTTTATGGATGGAAGGATTCCATACGCCTTTACAGCAGATAGAACACAAGATCCAGAATCTGGCTCAAGTGCTGGATTATCTCAAACATTAAGTCTGGCGCAGGGTATTGATGGCTTTGATCCATTTGCAATATTCACAGCGCTGGCAGATTGCATCTGGACTAGACAGCAACTCCACGTTGCCGCAATGCAGACAGGCATAATAAGTATCTGGTTCAACTTCCGTAATGAGGTCTTTTTGGGCTTTGGGAAATAAGGGCAAGCCATAACGGACTTCTTCGGGACTGTAAAAGAGTATGCTGAATTTACCATCGCTTTCCAGCAGTCCAGTACGAATTTGTCCCAAATGTTCAGCACCTTGCTGACGCATTTCGGCAAAGAATTCATCATGCGACATTTTGCCTTTGGAAATATGCTCAAGCACCATTTCACCATTTTCCACAATATAAAGCGGTTTGCCTTCGAGCAGATCTTCGAAGGACTGATATTGCATGGTCAGGTAGGTGGTAAGACGGTATAAAATAATGATGGTAGCCATGACGATAAACGCCTGCAGCAAAGGCAGTGTTTCATCGAACATAGGATCGCCTGCGATCGAACCCAAAGCCAAGATAATTGCGACTTCGAAAATAGAAAGTTGACGTACCCCACGTTTACCGGTCAGGCGCAAGAATACAATGATCATGGTATACATGACCAGGCAGCGCAGCAGAATTTCGCCAATAAAGGTCCAGTCAGTGTCATGGATAAAAATCGTGAAAAAATCCATAGGCTTAGCTCATATTTCCTTAAGTGAATTGAGTGTAGCAATGAACTTGGATGCGAAGTTTAGTGATTATGTTTATACAGGTAAGATCTCGGTATCATCGGTTATCGATTAGCCGATGATGAACATGAATTACCAATTTAAAAATATTATATTTTTCAATTAATAACAAAACTATAAAACTCCAACGACATTCAAGTTTGAGAATGGAATCTTTTGTGCTTGTTTCAAATTTCCGCTCTGTTTTAATAATACCCGTCTGAATTTTTTAATATCATAATTATTATTATAGATATTATTTTATTAATAAATCAGTTTCTTAATTATATCGTATGGAAAATTAATGTATGAATATTCATGCATTTTGACAAGATGATTGATAACAAGGGTGAGTGAATAGATGAAAAAGGCCATGTTATGTGCAGTTGCTTTTGGACTAATAAATACGGCATATGCGGATGCAGACTGGGATTATAAGCATACCCATCAGTGGGGTTCACTGAGCGATAAATATGCTGCATGTAATAGCGTAAATCAGTCACCTATTAATATCGAAGGCAGCGTAAAGGCAGAACTGGAACCTTTAAAGTTCAGCTATAACACCATGATTCATGCGATCGAGAATAAAGGTCATACCGTGCAGGTAGATTTTGCTCAAGGTGGCAAATTACAGCTGGACGGCGATACCTTTGTGCTGAAACAGTTTCATTTGCATAGCCCGAGTGAAAATCTGATCAAGGGCAAAAGCTATCCACTGGAAATTCATTTTGTGCATGCCAATACTAAAGGTGAGCTTGCTGTGGTCGGCATGATGTTCGAGCAGGGTGCAGAAAGCCAGATGCTCAAACGTATGTGGAATCGTCTGCCGAAAAAGCAAGGTGAAAAAGTGGTATTAAACAAGCCGCAACCGGTGAATCAGATGCTACCTAAAAACCTTGATTATTATCGCTTTAGCGGGTCACTGACGACACCGCCTTGTTCGGAAGGGGTACGCTGGTTAATTCTAAAAGATATTCAGCAGGCTTCGGCACAACAGATTGCAGCGTTTTCCAAACTTATGGGACATCCGAATAATCGTCCGATTCAGCCCTTAAATGGACGGGTTATTGTTGAAAATTAATTGATAACTCCCTTAAGCAGACTGCGGTCTGCTTTTTTTTATTTGCAGTAAATCAGCAGTCACTTAAAAGTTTTAGGGATAAAATAGCATTTATTTGCTTTGCCTGTTTGCCATGTCTTTTGATTTGAAAACTACTATTCAGCCCGATGCCGATCTTACTCCGCAGCAAAGAAAGCTGAACCGTCTGATTGATAAAATTGAACAGCAGCAGCTTGAACTGAAGCAGTGGCAGCAGGCGCAGGAACAGATTCAGCAATATACCCGTCAAACCTTGATGCCGGTCTATCATGAGTTACATACAGTGCTGTTTCAGCAACTGGAACAGTTATGGAAGCATTTGCATGAGGCAGAATTTTCCAAGGCCGAGGCGACGCAGCTAGATGTTAAAATCCAGTATCTTGCGGCTTATTTAACCGACTCCCAATCTTTATCAAAACAACAGGCCGAGATTGTTAAGGAAATTTATAATTACTATCAACAGCATATTGAACATAGCCAAGCCAGAAAAAACAAAAAGCAAAGCATAAAGGATGTTGAGCTGTTCTTTGCTAATGACGATACTTCGGATCAGGCAGCATCTGAAAATTTTGAAGAATGGGATAGCGAAAAGTATAGTCAGGCACGAGAGCAAGCCAAGCTTAAACGCCAGCAGGAAAAACTGGAACAGGCTGCGAAGTTGGCAGAGCAGTCTTTAAAAGCAGTGTATTTAAAAATTGCTGCAACCATTCATCCAGACCGTGAGCCGGATGAAGCCAAGAAAGTAGAAAAGACTGAGTTACTGCAACGCGCGAATGAGGCCTATGCAGCGCAAGATTTATTTTATTTACTGAAATTACAAATCCAGATTGAGCAGAATCGGGGTGTTTCACAAAAGGGTTTAAGTTCCGAGCAGCTAAAGTTTTATCAACTGGCTTTGGATATGCAAAGCCAGAACCTAGATGACCAGATAGAAGAGATTCTTCAATCGTTGAGCTGGAATAAAAAAGCCCATACAGGCAAGGTCAAAATTACTGATTTATATAAGCAAGTGGATGCAGATACTTTAGCGATGAAAAAGCAGTTAAAAGGGGAGAAAGAACGGTTGAAGTATATGAAGAAGGTAAGTGGGGTAGAGATGTTGATAGAGCATCAAGTTCTTTAGTTTCCCTCACCCCTTGCGAAGCGGTGCTTCTCATCCCATAGGGAGAGGGGGCTCCATTGTGAAATTTATATAGGTATACAAAACAATTACTACGTTCTCCCTTGTAGTGAGAGGTAGGTATGGGTTTTTAATTTAATAACTGACCCAATAATCGAGGTAATTCATCAAATTCTTCAAACCAGATGACATTAACTCCTAATTCCTTAAAAATAAGTTCTTGTAAATTATGGTGTCTTTTTAAAAAAGACTCTTCAATTATTATAGATTCATTTTCTTTTTTATTTGAGATTTCTTTCAGTGATACGCGTTGTAAGAGAGCATAATGATTTGCATTTGGATTACCATTTTGAGCAATATCTAAGAGTCTCCGTAAATTAGGGTCGTCCATTGAAAGACCTATCATCACACAAGTATTATCTCTAAAATTTGCTAATTGAACAAGATTTGACCAGTGATATGGGTTTGAATACATACGATGATATCCTTCTTCTGAGAATACCATTTCAATTAACTCTAAGTTTCTATAATGACTAGATTGTTCGGGTATAAATCCATGCACGTGATAGATTGGTAATTCTTCGTTAGTATAAGTTGCATTTTGAAAATATATGGCTTTGTTTTTTAAGTTTAACTGTTCAAAATGTTGTTCAAGTAAGTCGTCAAAATTGTAATTAATTATGGAATGGATTTTCGCTCCAATTCTGGTGGGCAAACATAACTTTCCTATAATTTTAATTAATTCAGATTGTCTAGGTTTTTCATTCTTATATAAGTTTTTTCTCAGAAGTTCGATGAAATCATTACTGTTTTCTTTATCGTCCGTAGCTAATCCTTTTCTTAAATATCTAGCTGATAATAAAGCAGATTTTAAATGTTTCTCTGAGAAATTTTTATTTATATCTTGGATGGATTCTATGAAGTCACCAACTTCAATTCCTAATACATTATTATCTGAATTGATATTAATTAAATAAGTAATAAATAAGCCAGATATCAATTCATTCCAACTCGGCAGATTAGCACTGCATGACACTCCAGCACCTATAAGTAAAGTTGTTTTACCACTTTCATTATATATCTGTCTTAAATCTAAAATTAATTTAGTCCGTTTTGCTTTCCAGTCATCTTCTTTATTGAAAACAGCTTCTTGAATCTTTGCAGAGAATAAGTTTTTGATGATTTTTTCAGTAAAATTTTTATTTTTATTAATGATTTTATTAATAAAATTTTTATTTAAAAAATTAATTTCTATACCTAATGAGTTTATTTCTTTTAGTAGATTTTCATCTGGCTTGAAATCATTTAGATGGATAATTAATAAAGTCTTGTAATTTATATTATTACTAAAGACCAAATGATGGACTAAAGCATTAAAGTAATTAGGAGTTATTTGTGGCTTAAACTCTATAACGATTGGGGGTTTATAATTTTCATAAGAATCGAGTAGATATAAATCATATGTTGCACTTTCACTAATTTTGTAATCACGGTCAAACGTGATAGATTTCTTTTTAATATCTTCAGAAATTATAGAGCGTATTAATATTTCTATATTGTGATTAATTTCATTTTCACTTAATTTGTGATCATTTTTTAGATTTAATAATAATGTGTCGATATTCATAAAAACAAAAAGAAGCCCCTAAAGACTTCTTTTTACACAAAAAAGATTAATTAAGCAACACATTAAAGCGCCGCAATCTGCTCCATATTCGCTTTAATCTTCGCTAACTGATCAGCAAACTCAGCAAGTTTTACTTTCTCACCTTCAACCACAGCAGCAGGTGCTTTCGCCACAAAACCTTCATTACCAAGTTTAGTGGCAATTTGGTCATGTTGCTTTTGAACCTTGTCTAAGTCTTTTTGTAGACGACCCAGTTCTGCTTTAGGGTCAATTAAGCCCTTCATTGGAACGTATACAGACACGTGACCGACTACAGAAGATGAAGACAATGGTGGTTGTTCGCCATCAGCCAAGAAGGTGATGCTTTCAACTTTCGCCAGTGCTTTGAACAGCGCTTCAATACGTGTGATCTGTGCTTTTTCAGCTTCAGTCGTGTTTTGCAGCAGAACAGGCAACAAACGAGCATTACCTAGACCCATCTCACCACGGATGTTACGTACTGCACCAATCAAACCTTGAAGCCATTGCATATCTGCTTCAGCTTGGTCGTTAATTAACGCTTGGTCAGCAACAGGGTATTGCGCCAACATAATCGTTTCGCCAGTGATGCCGAGTTTTGGCGCAAGGGTTTGCCAGATTTCTTCTGTTAGGTAAGGCATCAACGGATGAGCCAAACGTAAAGACGCTTCCATTACCGAAAGAAGAACACGACGTACTTCAGCTTTACGCTCTTCAGACACATTTTCGTCATTGAGGACAGGCTTAGTCAGCTCAACATACCAGTCACAGTATTCATTCCAGATGAACTCGTAAATCGCTTGTGCAGCCAAGTCTAAACGGTAGGTTGCAAATGCTGTTTGCACTGCTTGTTCCGCTTTTTGTAAACGGCTCACAATCCATTGTTCAGGCAATTCCCAGAGGTCTTGACGTGCTTCTGAACCAATCGTTTGGCCTTCGACATTCATCATCACGAAACGTGTTGCGTTCCAGATTTTGTTGGCAAAGTTACGGTAACCTTCAACACGTTTCATGTCGAACTTGATGTCACGACCGGTGTTGGCAAGCGCACAGAATGTGAAACGAACCGCATCTGTACCGTAAGATTGAATCCCTTCAGGGAATTCTTTACGGGTTGATTTTTCAATCTTCGCCGCTTGTTTCGGATTCATCAAACCTGTGGTACGTTTTTGTACTAAAGTTTCTAAATCTACACCGTCAATCAAATCGAGTGGGTCAAGGACATTACCCTTAGATTTAGACATCTTCTGACCTTCACCATCACGTACCAAACCATGTACATACACAGTTTTGAACGGTACTTGAGGTGTACCATCTTCATTTTTCATGAAGTGCATCGTAAGCATAATCATACGAGCAACCCAGAAGAAGATGATGTCGAAACCTGTTACCAATACATCAGTTGGGTGGAAGGTATTTAAGAAATAGTTTTCTTTATCTTTCGCTTCGTCGCCAGTCCAACCTAAAGTTGAGAATGTCCAAAGACCAGATGAGAACCATGTATCCAGTACATCTTCATCTTGGTTCAACTCAACATCGGCAGGAATGTTGTTTTTCGCACGTACTTCAGCTTCGTCACGACCCACGTAAACATTACCTTCAGCGTCGTACCAGGCTGGAATACGGTGACCCCACCACAATTGACGTGAGATACACCAGTCTTGAATATTGTTCATCCACGCCATGTACATGTTGCTGTACTGCTCAGGAACGAACTTGATACGACCATCTTGAACCGCTTCAATTGCAGGTTTCGCAAGTGGCGCGATTTTCACATACCATTGATCCGTCAATAACGGCTCAACGATCACACCTGAACGGTCACCGCGAGGTGGTTTCAATGTGTACGGTTGAATTTGGTCTAACCAGCCTTCAGCTTCCGCTTGTTCTACTAACTTTTTACGAGCTTCGAAACGCTCTAAACCAACATAGTCCGCAGGGGCAGGAATGGTTTTAGAAATTTGCTCGCCTGCTTTCGCGATGTATTCAAACTCAGCCAACACTTCAGCATTTTTGTTGAAGATGTTGATGATTGGCAATTCGCAACGTTTGCCCACTTCATAGTCATTGAAGTCATGCGCAGGGGTAATTTTTACACAGCCTGTCCCGAATTCTTTGTCGACATATTCATCTTTAACGATTGGAACCGCACGACCTGTAATAGGTAAGATGATGTTTTGTCCGACCAAGTGCGCATAACGTTCATCATCCAATGCAACCGCAACCGCCGTATCACCGAGCAATGTTTCAGGACGTGTTGTTGCCACAACGATGTGATCTTTACCATCGTGGGTACGCAATGACTTGTCTTCAAAGAAATATTTGAAGTGCCACAGCGAACCTTGTTCTTCTTTATCAGACTCAACTTCCAGGTCAGACAGGGCAGTTTGTAGTTTAGGGTCCCAGTTCACCAGACGTTTACCACGGTAAATCAGACCTTCTTCATGCAGTTTAACGAACACTTCTTTCACTGCGTTAGATAGGCCTTCATCCATGGTGAAGCGTTCACGAGACCAGTCAACTGAAGAACCTAGGCGACGGATTTGACGGGTGATATTACCGCCAGACTGTTCTTTCCATTCCCAGACTTTTTCGATGAACTTTTCACGACCCAGGTCATGACGGCTGATGCCTTGTGCACCCAACTGACGCTCAACCACCATTTGCGTTGCAATACCTGCGTGGTCAGTACCCGGTTGCCAAAGCGTATTTTTACCTGACATACGGTTATAACGGGTTAAGGCATCCATGATGGCATTGTTAAAACCATGACCCATGTGCAAGCTACCGGTGACGTTTGGTGGCGGAATCATGATACAGAAAGACTCGCCTTTTTCAGACGGCTTGAAGTAACCGCGCTCTTCCCAGGTTTGGTACCATTTTTTCTCGATCTCGGTCGGATCGTAAGTTGTAGCAATATTTTGCGCTGAATCAGTCATAGTTCGAACAGATCAAAAGTGGATAAAAAATTGCATCTATTGTAGCAAAAAAAATGGCGGCTGCGGCAGCTTAACCAAAAGCAAACTTTAAGCAATTGGCAGTAAGCTGAACTCATCGTATGATAGCAACAGTGCCAGACAACTCATCACAAAATTTAAATAACAAGATGAATATTAAGGATAAGAAGATGAGCTATAACATTTCCCTGAAAATACAGCCAGAAACTCACTATCGTTTCCGCGATATTCATTCCCGTCTCAATAGTGGTGATCAAACCAGTCTATCCAAAGCCCTGGGTGAAAGCCTGACGGATATTGCCTGCGAAATTATCGATCAGGTCTTTGGCCGCCTTGCGCGTCTTTCAAATTCTGCGGATCGCGAGTCTGAAAAAGTCGTTCAGCAAATTGTTGAGACCACACGTAAATATATGCCATGGTCAGTGTCATTTTTTGGCAATGAACGGCTGATTCCAATGGTGAATTATCTTTATGAAATGACCCATGAAATTGAAGGCGATTATTATGTGCGTTATCCCATTCAGAAGACACTGGCGATCGAATTACTCGGCTATGTAAAAGAAATGGAAAGTGGCAATCATCACTGTGTTTCACCTGCCTTAAAGACTTTTATTGAAGTGGTGGATCAGGGGGTTACCCATCTGGTACGTCAACCCAAAAACATGCTGAAGTTCAATATGGTGGTTGATAAAACCCTGAATGGTGTGATTAATTTAACTACGCAGCTCGGTTATAAGCGTTTTGACAAGTTGGGAAGCCTGTATGATGCACCGACTATCAGTCATTACTTTGAGCATTTTTTAGCGTTTTTAGAAGATGAAGTAAAACAGACATCGGATATTTAAAAGAGATAGAGGGATCAATGGCAAAGCTGGAAAGTTTAAATGGAAAAGTGGTCTGGATTACCGGAGCATCTTCAGGGATTGGTAAGGCAGTCGCGCAGGTATGTGCGTCACAGGGAGCGCAGGTAGTTTTAACGGCACGCCGTTTTGAAGAACTGGAAAATGTGCGTCTCAGTTTGCCTAATCCTGATCAGCATCTGTCTGTCATTGCTGACATTACCGATGAAACCCAGGTGGAAAAAGCCTATGCCAAGGTTTTGGAAAATAAAGGCCGGATTGACTGGCTGATCAATAATGCCGGTTTAAGTCAGCGTGCCTTGATTGCTGATACTACCATGCAGACTGAACGCGCCATTATGGAAGTGGATTATTTCTCGCAGGTGTTTTTGACTAAAACGGTCTTGCCAACTTTCTTGAAACAGCAGTCTGGACGTATTGCATTTATTTCCAGTGTAGCAGGTTTGCTGGGCACCCAGTATCGCGCATCCTATTCCGCTGCCAAAGGTGCAATACATATGTGGGCGAATAGTCTGCGTGCTGAAGTGGCGGATCAGGGTATTCAGGTCTCAGTGATTTTCCCGGGCTTTGTCAAAACCAATGTCTCTTTTAATGCCTTAAATGGTGAAGGCAAACCGCAAGCCAAGCAGGATGAAGCAATTGAAAATGGTTTAGAGGCTGATGATTTTGCTAAACAGACGGTGAGGGCATTACAGCAGGGCGAGGAATATATTGTAGTTAGCGGCAAGAAAGAAAAACTGGGCGTACTGGTTTCACGTATTTCACCAAAGATGCTGTATAAAATGATTCGCAAGACTAAAGTGAAATAAGTTATCGAGCATAAATAAAAGGGCAGGAGTGCCCTTTTTTTGATATTTCTTAAAAAGAGAAAATTAAAATAGATCTTTTTCATAAATCAAAACATGATCGTTATATTCATATTTAAATTTCCGTCTCCCTCTGGGATGAGAAGCATAGCTTAGCAAGAGAATGAAGGGATTTCTTAGAAAAAAACCTCTCCTGCAAGGAGAGGGAATTCCCTTTATAGTGATTCCATAATGATTTATGGAAGAACTCTAATATATGTACCATTTATTTCTGGAGAATCTGATCCAAAGAGTACAGTTCCGATAACACGGATATGCAGAAAATTACCTTTTCACTCTGGTACTTAAGCCAAAAGCCGGTATGTTAATTAAAAATAACAGCCAACTGGAATAAGCTCATTCGATGAAAACACCGGTGCCAGACTACCTCAAGCATGTTTTAACTTCCTGCCGTGACAATGAAAAAGGTGCCTTGGCAGATTATATTCCTGAGCTGGCAGCAGTCGATCCAGATAAGTTTGCTTTGGCACTTTCCACCGTAGATGGCACGATCTATTCCACCGGTGATGACGAAGTTGAGTTTACCATGCAGTCCATGTCCAAGCCCTTTGCCTATGCCTTGGCTTTGCAGAAAGTCGGCTTGACCAAGGTCATGGAAAAGGTGGGCGTGGAACCTTCGGGCGAAGCCTTTAACCAGATTTCACTGGAGAAAGATTCCAATATTCCAAAAAATCCGATGATAAATTCGGGTGCAATTACCACCCACTCCTTGATTCCCTATAAACGGACAGTGTCCCGTGCAGAGCAATTGCGCCGTTTTTTAAGTGGTTTGGCTGGGCGTGAACTGAGTTTTGATACCGATGTATATACCTCCGAACTGAAAACAGCGTTTCGTAACAGATCCTTGGGCTATATGCTGCGTACCGTGGGGGTGCTGGAAGAAGATCCGGAAGCGATTGTGAATGGTTATATCAAGCAATGCTCAATCAAGGTGACGGTCAAAGACCTGGCGATGATAGCCGGGGTACTCGCCAACGGGGGAATTCAGCCACAGACTGGTAAAAAATTGCTGGACCGTTCTGTAGTGCGGCAAGTCCTGAGTGTGATGCTCACTTGCGGCATGTATGATGCAGCTGGTGACTGGCTGACCACGGTGGGTATTCCGGCCAAAAGTGGGGTTGCAGGCGGTATTATCGGCGTGTTACCTGGACAGGTGGGTATCGCCGTGTTTTCTCCGCGAATTGATGAGCATGGACATAGTGTACGTGGTGTCGATATTTTTGAGCGTATGTCCCGGGAAATGGGGCTGCATTTAATGGAAGGGACGCCATCGGCACAAACCATTTTGCAAAGTCGTTATCTCACCGGTAAACGTGATCATGTGGTGGTATATGAACTACGTGGCGTATTGCAGTTTACTGAATCGGAAATGCTGCTGCGTATTTTGGAAAATGAACCGGAAGGCAAAAAACGAATTGTGTTGGATCTGACCAATTTGACCTTAATTCATAATGTTGGTGCCCGAATGTTATTTGAAGGTGTGGCCCGTTTGAAGAAGGATGGTCATCCAGTCGTGGTGGTTGATTCGGAAGGAATTTTGAGTGAAGCCCAGATGAAGGGTAATAAAAGGGTCGTGGTCAAAGAAAAACTGACCAAGTATCTGGAAAAATTTCAATAGACGTTTTTCTGCCAGCTTGCTTCAGAATAGGATATCTGTCAGTAAATAAAAAAGCCCCGATAATGTGAGGCTTTTTTCAAATCTTGAAATTCTTATTTAATATGTTCAGCAATATCCGTAAAGATTACGCCTAACCCATGTGCACCTGCATCATGATAGCCCAAGCTACGGTCACCGACCGTACCGGCACGACCCATACGCGCCACGATATCTTTGGTGGATTCTGCACCTTTTACTGCCGCCGCTGCACCCAACACAAAGTTTTCTTTAAACGTCTTGTGGGTATTGGCTGACCAGGAATCTGTACATGGCACTAAGGCATCAATCAGGGTCTTGTCACCAACAACTGCTCCACGGCCAAATGAACGTTCGCCGGTAACTTGAATGCCTTTCACTGCTGCTTGCAGCATCTCGGCAAAATCTGCCACAGTTAATGTGGATTTGCCTTGAATGGCTTTACTCGCTGCACGAAACGCTGAACCCCAGATCGGGCCCGATGCACCACCACAGTGTTCCATAATAATCATTGAACTATTTAGCAAGAATTCATCCATGTGCTGGGCTTGAATCAGGCTTTGCCATTCGCGTTTCAGCTGTTTAAAACCTTTAGCTACACTCATGCCAAAGTCACCATCACCTGCATGGGCATCCAGCTCGCAGAATGGCACTTCGTTTTTGATAATGCAGGCAGCCATCACATCGACTACATAACGCATATTTTCAATCGTGAACTGTTCATTTTGAATTTCAGCATGTTCGGGCTGAGTTTCGACTTCCGTATTTATTACATCTTCTGCTGCGGCATTTTTTGTTGAGAAGATTAAAGGCTGTGCGGCTGAACCATCCATTTTAAGAGCGGGCGTGTTCGCCTCTGCATCTAAATAGCCTTTTAGTTCATCATCCACAGCTAGCAATGACACCGAAGCACCGTTCATGTCGATACTGGTCATGTAGTTGCCGACAAAAGTACGGTAAATCTTGATGCCTTTGCGCGCCAAATGTTCGCACACATCGTTATTAAAGACATACAGCTCTTGCATTGGTGTTGAACCAAAGCCGTTGACTAGAACAGCAACTTCAGTCAGATCAGGGCGATCGAGGAACAAGTCATCGATAATACGTTGTGCCAGCTCTTTGGATGGCAGGATTTTTTCACGGCGGATACCCGGTTCGCCGTGGATGCCGACGCCGTATTCCATTTCATCATCGGCTAGGGTAAAGGTCGGTGTACCTTTGGCAGGAACAGTACATGAGCTATAGGCAAAACCAAGGCTAATCACGTTATTTGCTGCTTTTTGAGCCACAGCTTTGACTTCCGCAAGCTCTAAACCTTTTGATGCTGCTGCACCTGCAATTTTATGTACAAATACAGTACCCGCCACGCCACGACGGCCGACTGTGTAGAGGCTGTCTTTGACTGCAATATCATCTGCTACTTTTACATAATCGACTTTAATGCCATCTTCTATAGCTAAAGCTGCACCATTCTGGAAATTCATCATATCGCCAGAATAGTTTTTGATGATCATCAACACGCCTTTGTCCGTTGCGACATGTTGCAGGGCTTTATAGACTTGAATTTGCGAAGGTGAGGCAAAGACATCGCCACATACGGCAGCATCTAACATGCCTGTACCGACAAAGCCTGCGTGTACAGGTTCGTGACCACTGCCACCGCCGCTGATCAGTGCCACGTTATTGTGTTTTTGTTTACGTGAAATGATTTTGTGGGATTCGGTAAATTGTAGTTCAGGGTGGGCAAGGACAAAGCCTTTGCACATTTCGACAACCAGGTTTTCAGGGTTGTTGATGAGTTTTTTCATTGAAACACCAGTAATTATTGATTTGGGAGATAAATTTAAGGACCTATTATTATGGAAAGTGACTGAGATTGCTGAATGAATAGTGTTAAAACGGATGATTTTGGTGTGATGGGTTAGAAAAGGGGCTGTTTTTGATGTATATATTTATGAAAAGAATCCCCCTAAATCCACCTTTGCAAAAGGGGGATTTAGGGGGATTCTAAAAAAGAGAATAAAAATGAAACCTTACAATGAAAATTTAAAACAAGCATCGCGTGATTTACGCAATAACATGACAGATGCTGAAAAGCTGTTATGGTCACGGCTTCGCAATAAGCAAATTTTAGGTTTGCAGTTTTATAGACAAAAGCCCATTTTGAATTACATCGTGGATTTTTACTGTCCTGCTCCAAATTCGGTGATTGAGTGTGATGATAGGCGACACTATTATACAAAGGGAGCTTTGGAAGCTAGTCTTTGAATAGTTTAGATTTTGCTAGGCTTTTGATTTGTTAAAGTGGAAGAAGTATGAGAATTGATCTATTGCGTAAGGAAAAAATATAGCTTAATATTTAATCAAATAATTGAATTATATATAAAATATTATGGCTATTGAACTCAATTTTTTTGAGATAGAAGAACAGAATTTTGATATCGAAGTTTATATCCATCCTTATAATAATTGCCTAATATATGAGAAAGAAAATAAAAAATTTAAGTTAGAAAGAAATGGGAATTTACTAGATTATGAAGTTTCTTTCTTTGAGAGAGAAGATTTTGAAAAAATTACTATTTCAAGTTTTAAAAATAAATTTTTAATATTGTGGTATATAAGTA
>NZ_PQLP01000027.1:0-40539 GCF_002918965.1 Acinetobacter sp. ACNIH3
AATTGCTCAACCATCAAATAGAAAGTTGACCATGAGATGCCTGTGTATCGCTTGAACTGAGGATCAGAAAGCTTGTTTGAATCGATGTATTTCATCCGCAGATTATGCACGAATGCCAAGAAATCCGGAGTGCAAATATTAACCAAAAAGAAGATCGTTTTTTGATTTATGAAAGAGATCTATTGACTGTACCTTTTACTTTATTGATATTTTTACTTCTACATTTTTTTAAAATTGTTTTGCAAACAATGCGTTCAATTTAATCAAAGTTATTACAGCTTGATTTGCGATTAACTTTATGTCGATTTATTCAAGGTTATGCTGATTCAGCATCTGAATTAAAAAAGAAACATCCTGATGGATTTGATAAGTTTGAATCTATAATTTTTTCACCACTTGTTACTTCCGATGATAAAATTCCTTATATTTTTTGAAGATTTAGATCAATTGTCAAGTGTTGTAAATATCATTAAAAGCAAGGATGGCTAACGTTAAATATTAAACTGATTTTTTGGATATTAAAATTTTAGTTTAGTCCTGTTAACAAATTACAATCCAAACTTTCCGCTATCAACTTCAAACCCTTTTTTAATTAGTCATCTCATCTGCAAAGGCTTAAAATTATTTCACTTTTAACCTAACAGCAGATGAGACATGGCAATCAGTTGGATCTTCTTTACCTTAATGGCTGCATTCATGCAGGCATGGCGTAATGCATTTCAAAAACAACTGAGTTCAACTGTCGACGTTTGGGGCGTAACGCTTGCGCGTTTCTTGTTTGGTTTTCCACTTGCATTTATCTATATCCAACTGCTGTACCATTTTTACCCAGTCATAGAAGTAGTTCATTTTACTGCAAAGTATTGGATATATATTTTCATTGCAGGAGTGAGCCAAATTCTTGCCACTGTACTGATGGTGCAACTGTTTAAACAAAAAAATTATGCTATTGGTGTTGGTTTAGCCAAAAGTGAAGCCATCTTAGCCGCGATTATTGGCGTGGCTTTTCTATCAGATCATTTATCGTTCTTAGCCTGGATTGGCGTACTCATTGGGGGGTATGCAGTATTTTTACTAAGTAAAGGCAACCAACTGAGTGGACTTTCTGCTAAAACGTTGATGATCGGGGTGGGTAGCGGACTTTGTTTTGCCATTACGTCACTTTTAGTTCGAGAAGCCAGTCTAGAACTAACTAATTTGCCTGTATTACACCGTGCATCTTGGGTGTTGATTTCAGTCATTGGCTTCCAATGCATCAGTATGCTCATTTACCTAAGCCTATTTAGCCGTAAAACACTCGTCGCTATGCGCGAACGTATGGGACTGACTATGAAAGTAGGCTTTTGTAGTTTCACAGCATCCCTTGGTTGGTTTACTGCCATGAGCATGATGAGTGTACCGGTGGTGAAAACCTTAGGTCAGATCGAGATTTTATTTAGTATGCTGATCTCGGCGTATTTCTTTAAAGATAAACTGGCCAAGGCTGAACATTGGGGACTGGTGCTGGTGGTGATTGCGGCAATTTTAGTGATTTGGGCTTAATTCTTATTTAATTTGATCCAGAAAAAGCCACTGACGAACAGTGGCTTTTCTACTATTGCGATGCGCTTTTTAAGCTGCAATAAATTCTTGCACTGCCTGATTAAAAGCTTCAGGTTGTTCAATATTTGAAATATGCGAAGCATTGATTTCAAATAGTTGGCTGTTGGCAATACGATCTACCATATACTGACCATCAGCCACAGTCGTTACAGGGTCTTGCTGACCTGCAACCACTAAAACTGGCACAGTAATGTCTTTCAGTTGTTCGCGTACATCCGCTTTAGCCAAAGCTTCGCAACAGCTCGCATAACCTTCGGCGCTGCCAGCTGCCAAGTCGTTTTGAAGATTATTGACCACTGTCGCGTTGCTTTGGATAAAGGGTTCAGTAAACCAGCGTGATGCTGCTGTCGAAGCAATCGGCTGTAAACCTTGTTCGCGTACCAATGCGGCACGGTCATTCCAAGCCTGTTCTTGACCAATTTTTGCTGAAGTATTACATACCACCACCTGATTAAAACGTTCAGGGCGATGAATCGCTAACCATTGACCTGTTAAACCACCCATAGAAATACCACAGAATGTAGCTTTTTCAACATTCAAATGATCGAGTAGATTTACAACATCTTGACCCAATTGATCAATGCTATATGGGCCTTGCGGCGCCGATGATGCACCGTGACCACGTGTGTCGTAGCAAATGACAAAAAAATCCTGCTGGAAAAAATCAATCTGTGCTTGCCACATTTTGAAGTTTGTACCAAGCGAGTTTGAAAAAATTAGTGCAGGTTTTGCAGCATCTCCAAAAGTTTGGTAGTTGATTTGCGCATCATTTGATGTAAATGTTGGCATTTTTTTTAAAATCCTTAATCTTATAAATCCATCTTAAATCCCCCGTTATGATAGGGGGGACTTTTAATGAGGATTAAACACGTTCAATGATCAAAGCAATACCTTGACCAACACCAATACACATTGAACATAAACCGTATTTACCGCCAGTTTGTTCAAGTTGGCTCAGTGCTGTTGTTACCAAACGCGCACCAGATGCACCTAATGGGTGACCCAAAGCAATTGCACCACCATTAGGATTAACTTTCTCTGAGCCATCTTCAATACCTAGGTCACGGGTACATGCCAGTGCTTGGGCAGCAAAAGCTTCATTCAGCTCGATGACATCCATTTGCTCTAGCGTTAAGCCGGTTTGCGCAAGCAGCTTTTTGATGGCAGGCGCAGGACCAAAGCCCATGATGCGCGGTTCAACACCGACAACGGTTGAGCCAAGGATTTTGGCACGCGGTTTTAAGCCGTATTGTGCAATGGCGTCATCGGATGCAATCAACAGTGCTGCTGCACCATCGTTAATGCCTGATGCATTACCTGCTGTGACTGTACCGTCTGCTTTTACCACAGGTTTCAGTTTCGCCAACGCTTCTGCAGTGGTAGACGCACGTGGATGTTCATCTTTATCCACGACCACCGGATCGCCTTTACGTTGTGGAATCACCACCGGAATGATTTCGTTTTTATAGAAACCTTTGGCGTGCGCTGCTGCGGTACGTTGCTGGCTGGTCAGGGCGAATTTGTCCTGATCTGCACGGTTGATGTTGAACTGTTCCGCCAGATTTTCAGCCGTTTGCGGCATGGTTTCCACGCCGTACATTTCTTTTAGTTTCGGATTGATAAAACGCCAGCCCATGGTGGTGTCTTCAATCTTCTGGCTACGGCCATACGCTGTTTCTGACTTGCCCATCACGAATGGGGCACGCGACATGCTTTCTACACCGCCGGCAATAATCAGATTAGCTTCACCGGCTTTAATCGCCCGTGCTGCCATTGCGATTGCATCCATCGATGAACCACACAGGCGGTTTACGGTCGTTGCCGGCACCTGATAAGGCAAACCTGCAAGCAGGGATGACATACGACCGACGTTACGGTTATCTTCACCGGCCTGATTGGCACAGCCATAGATCACGTCATCGACCTGTTCCCAGTTCACCGATGGATTACGTTCAATCAAAGCTTTGATTGGTACAGCACCTAAGTCATCTGCACGGACAGGTGCGAGGCCACCGGCATAACGGCCGAATGGGGTACGGATGGCATCAACGATATATGCGTTTTTCATTTATTGAATCCTTTTACCTCCCTTAATCCCTCCTGAAAGGAGGGAGACTTGCCCGGACTCAAAAAGCTTTGAGTTTCGATATAAAGTCTCCCTTTCTTGCGCATCAACTTAAAGTAATGCTTAAGTTTTACTCAGGAGGATGAGGGGGATTTTAAATTTCTTTAAAGTGTATTAACCTTGAGTCGCATCAATCAGTTTGGCACCAGTTAATGACTGCAATTCTTCAAATGACAGACCTTCAACTTTCTCAATCACTTTCATGCCTTCAGGGGTGACATCAATCACGCACAGGTCGGTATAGATACGGTCGACACATTTCAGGCCTGTAGCCGGATAGGAAAGCTCAGCCACAATTTTTGGCTCTCCTTTTTTGGTCACGTGATCTGTGGTAATAAAGACTTTCTTGGCACCCACAGCCAGATCCATTGCACCGCCGACTGCTGGAATTGCATCTGGAGCACCAGTATGCCAGTTAGCCAAGTCACCATTTTCAGCGACCTGGAACGCGCCCAGTACGGCGATGCCTAAATGACCGCCACGCATCATTGCGAAAGAGTCACCATGATGGAAGAAAGAACCACCTTCAAGTAAAGTTACGAATTCTTTACCAGCATTGATCAACTCAGGATCGCGGTCTTCTTCAGCAGGAGGAGGACCGAATGCTAACAGGCCATTTTCAGAATGCAGGAAGACGTCTTTATCGCTTGGCAGGTAGTTGGAAATCTTGGTCGGTAAACCAATACCGAGGTTTACATAGGCACCATCAGGAATGTCTTGTGCCACACGTTCAGCGATCTGGTCACGGGTCAGTTTGCTATAGCTCATTATTTCTCTCCGATGCCAATTATTGTGCAGGTTTAACTTGAACAACGTGTTGAACAAAAATTCCCGGGGTGATGATGTGCTCTGGATCCAGTGCACCGAGTTCAACCACTTCAGAAACTTGAGCGATGGTCACATCTGCTGCCATTGCCATGATCGGGCCGAAGTTACGCGCAGATTTTCGGTAGACTAGATTGCCCCAACGGTCACCTTTAGAAGCTTTAATCAAGGCAAAGTCGGCTTTAATTGGATTTTCTAAAACGTAGTCTTTACCTTCGTAGTTCATGGTCGGTTTGCCTTCAGCCAGCAAAGTACCAAAACCGGTAGGGGTATAGATTGGACCTAAGCCCATACCTGCTGCCTGAATACGGCAAGCCAGATTACCTTGCGGTACCAGTTCCAGTTCAATCTTGCCTGCACGATATAATTCGTCAAATACCCACGAGTCAGACTGACGCGGGAAAGAACAAATGATTTTACGAACAGCGCCAGCTTTAAGCAGTTTTGCTAAACCATAATCGCCATTACCGGCATTGTTGTTGACAATAATCAGGTCTTTAATGCCCAACTCGATCAGACCATCAATCAGTTCAGCAGGCTGACCCGCTGTACCGAAACCACCGATCATAATGGTAGAACCGTCCTTGATCTGGGAGAGTGCTTCTTTCAATGATAATGAACTTTTATCTATCATAATCTGGTCCTTACATATCCTAAACTGATGGATGTCTTTAAACTCGTTTTGAATCTGATGCTGTAACCGGAACTGCGTTACGGTTTTTCTGTGACAGCAGAAAATGCGCGACCAGGCCAATGCAAATTCCCCAAAAGACTGAACTCAGTCCCAAGAAATGCATGCCGGAAGCAGTCGCTAAAAAGGTGATCAGCGCTGCATCACGTTGCGACTCTTTGCCCATGGCCACGGAAATGTTGGTGGCAATCGCACCCAGTAATGCCAGTCCTGCCAAAGCCGCAATTAATTCTTTGGGCATCAGGCTAAAAAGCATGACAATGCTGCCGGCAAATAAGCCGCCTAAAATGTAAAAAAGCCCATTCGCCACACCAGCGATATAACGCTTTTCTTTCAGCTCGTGGGCATCTTTCCCCAGACACAAAGCAGCTGTGATCGAGGCCAAGACAATCGTGATACCACCTACACAGGCCACTGCAAGCGAGGCAATACTGGTCGCACTAATAATCGGCTTGGCTGGCATGTCATAACCACTGAGTTTGATAATGGCCATTCCCGGTAAAAACTGACCAGACAGGCTGACCAGAATGAGCGGGAGGGCCAGATTCAGGGTTGAACTCCAGGTCCATTCTGGTGCAATAAATTGCGGAATTGCCAGACTAAAATCTGCCGTGACCGGGTTAATCTTGCCCAGTAACATACTTAAAACCACACCGGCAACCAGTACCCAGACCATCGCATAGCGTGGACTGAAACGCTTGGCCAGCAAAAATACCGCCAGCATGCCAAAGACGATATAGGGCATGGTATCGGTCGCGGTAAACAACCCTAAACCAAACTGCAGTAAAATCCCCGCCATCATTCCGGCAGCGACTTCCTGAGGAATCCAGGACAGCAATTTGTCGAAATAACCGGTGATCCCAATGAAAAAAATCACCACGGCAGAGGTGATATAGGCAGCAACCGCTTCATTGAGCGAAATATCGGGAAACAGCGTGACTAATAAAGCCGTTCCGGGCGCAGACCAGGCGGTGACAACAGGTATTTTGTATTTAATCGATAAAAAGATACCTGCGAGTGCAGCACCAATAGAAATTCCCCAAATCCATGAAATCATCATGTCTGGGGAAACCTGGGCTTGCTGTGCCGCCTGGAAAAAAATGATCAGTGGCCCTGAATAGGAAATTAGCACTGCTAAAAATCCTGCAACAGTCGCTGAAATTGACCAATCATTTTTTAATGTCTGAAACAGGGTATTCATTGGTGATGTGCCTCCTTGCGTCGAACCATGAGCCTGTTAAAAATCGTGATGATCAGGATTAGCCCTGATCACCACCACCGACCGGTACCACTGTACCTGTCATATAAGATGATTCATCGGAAGCCAGGAATACAATTGCATTCACTTGCTCCTGAATCGTACCGTAGCGACCCATAAACGTACGGTCAATGGTCTGATCAACCACTTGCTGCATCCATTCCTTTTCAGACTCAGTTAGTGGATTGGCATTGCGCGGTACTTTACGTGGCGGTGCTTCTGTACCACCCGTCGCGATTGCATTGACACGGATGCCGTCTTTGGCATGTTCAAATGCAAGGGAAGCGGTCAGGCCGTTCACACCACCTTTGGATGCTGAATATGGCACACGGTTAATGCCGCGTGTTGCAATGGAAGATACGTTTACAATGGTACCTTTCTGATTTTTAATCATTTCTGGAAGTACTGCACGGCAGCACCACAAGGTCGGGAACAATGAACGGTTCACTTCCTTTATAATTTCCTCTTCAGAAAATTCCTCGAAAGGTTTCATCCAGATCGCGCCACCGACGTTATTGATCAGGGCGTCGATACGGCCATAGGTTTCTAGCGCTTTTTCAACGACTGATTGAGCACCGGAAAACGTTTCCAGATTGGCTTTGACGGTAATCGCATCACCGCCAGTCGCTTCAATTTCAGCCAGAACTTCTTCCACATAAGAGGAAAGGTCAGCCATGACGACTTGAGCGCCTTCGCTCGCCACTTGCAGCGCGACACCGCGACCGATGCCTTGAGCGGCACCCGTCACGATCACAACTTTATTTTCAAATCTTTGACGATTAGACATTGAACAAATTCCCTCTATTAGTTGGCAGAGAATTTTTCAAACAGGAAGCTTGCAGGTTTTACGCCTTCAGCATCCAGCCAGCTGCGAACCGCTTCAACCATTGGTACAGGGCCACACAGGTAGACATCTACATCACCGCCATTTAGCCATTCGTTTTCGATATGACCGGTCACATAGCCTTTACGCTCATGTGCCGATTCCGGGTTAGCAACCACTGTACGGTATTCGAACCACGGGAATTTTTCTTGCAGTTCGTTCAGTTTTTCAATGGCAACCAAGTCGAAATCATTGGTCACACCAAATACTAAACGCACTGGATGTTCTGAACCTTTTTCTTCCAGCACTTGCAGCATCGACATGAATGGTGCAATACCTGTACCACCCGCCAGCATCAAGACAGGACGGGTCACAGGGCGCAGGTAGAAGCTACCAAATGGACCAGTAAAGGTCATTTTGTCGCCAGCTTGGGCATTGGCACTCAAGAACTCACTCATTTTACCATTTGGCACGTTACGTACCACAAAGCCGGTTAGACGGTTGCCTGGTTTAGAGCTGAACGAATAAGAACGGGTTTCAGTTGTACCTGGAATACCCACGTTCACATATTGACCGGCCAGGAAGTGAATGTCCGGCTGACCTTCATCGAGCTGAATGTCAAAAGTAATGGTCGAGTCAGACAGGTTTTCGACGCGAGCCAAAGTACCCTGGAATTCATGAATTTCAGTTTTACATACTTCAGAAGAAGCTTGAATCTGGAATACGGCGTCAGAAGTCGGTTTACATTGACATGCAAGAATGTAGCCTTCAGCTGCTTCTTCAGGAGTCAGTGCATCTTCAATATAAGTTTCTTCAGGCATGTCATACGAACCTGATTCACAAAACGCACGACACGTTCCACATGCACCGTCACGGCAGTCCAAAGGAATATTGATCTTTTGACGGTAAGCTGCATCTGACAGGGTTTCACCTTGTGCAACAGAAATAAAACGTGTAACGCCATCTTCAAATTGAAGTGCAACATTGTGGTTTGACATGGCTGAATATCCTATATAAATCTTTAAAACTAGACCTTTCAGCCAAATTTCCATATGGCTGAAAGGTTTTACCTTGCTGTAGAACAGTCTTAGAGGTGATAAATATCAATGACTTGGTTGATATAATCGTTTTTCAGCACCACGTACTTGCTTAAAATTTGTGGTTTGTCGCCAGAAAAATCGATCACATAACGTGACATACCGAAGTAGCTGTAGTTGGTTTTGTAACGGAAACTCAAGGTATTCCAGTTAAAACGAACCGTTACTTTGTCACCATCACGCTCAACAATTTCAATATTGTTGATGTTGTGGCTGGTACGGGTATCCGGCATGGTTGCAGACGAGCGTTCAGTCTTGATACGGAACACGCGGTCCTCCAAACCTTGACGGTCCGGGTAATAAATCAAAGAGATTTCAGACTGCGGATCTGTGGTCAGTTTGTCATCATCATCCCAAGCCGGCATCCAGAAAGAAGCGGTAGGGGCATAGCACTGTAACCAGTCATCCCATTGCTCATCATCTAGAAAGCGAGCTTCCTGATAGAGAAATTGAGCAATATTTTCTAAAGTGATGTCGCTCATGCGTTTTCTCCTTCAGTAGATGCCGCAATTTCTTTCTCAGTCGCAATGCCTTTCTTGATCAGTTCTAACCAGTATTGGTGCTGAGCCAGATACAAACCTTCGTCTTCCGTTTTAATACCAGAAAGTTTTGGTTTTAAACCGATTTCGTTGGCAGCATCATCCGGACCTTGGATCCAGTGTTTAGAACCACGGCACATGTCGTTCCACTCAAGCGCGATACCTGCGTAACCCGCCTGACAGGCACGGAATTCTTCCAGGTCGTCTGGAGTAGCCATACCTGAAGCATTAAAGAAGTCTTCGTACTGGCGGATACGGCGTGCACGTGCTTCTGGCTCTTCACCTTTAGGCGCGATACAGTAAATGGTCACTTCAGTCTTATCGACAGAAAGTGGACGTAATACGCGAATTTGTGAACCGAACTGGTCCATGAAATATACGTTTGGATAGAGGCACAGGTTACGTGAACGTTCGATCATCCATTTCGCCATAGCTTCACCGTATTGCTCGGTGTATTCATCTTTTTTGGCAAAGTTAGGACGGTCTTCCGGGTTAGCCCATTGCGTCCAAAGCAGCATGTGACCGTGTTCAAAGCCGTAAGAACCACCGCCTTGTTTGCCCCATGCACCTGCGCTCATCGCACGGATGTTGTCGCCAGCCTCTTTTTCTTTACGTTGCTGAGTCGTTGCAGCATAGTTCCAGTGTACAGCAGACACATGATAACCATCAGCACCGTTTTCAGCAGTCAACTTCCAGTTACCTTCATAGGTATAAGTCGAAGAACCACGTAAAACTTCCAGACCTTGTTCAGACTGATCCACGATCATGTCAATGATTTTGGTCGCTTCGCCCAGGTATTCTTCCAGAGAAGGAACATCCGGATTTAAGCTGCCGAACAGGAAACCTTTATAGTTTTCAAAACGGGCAACCTTTTTCAGGTCATGTGAACCGTCTTTGTTAAAGCAGTCTGAATAACCCGCTTCAGCCGGATCTTTAACTTTTAATAACTTACCTGAGTTATTGAAAGTCCAGCCATGGAATGGGCAAGTATAAGTTGCTTTATTGCCTTTCTTGTTACGGCACAATTGTGCACCGCGATGCGAACAGGCATTGATCATGGCATTCAGTTCACCTTGACGGTTACGTGCAATGATGATCGGCTGACGACCCATATAGGTAGTATAGAAGTCGTTATTGTTTGGAATCTGGCTTTCATGTGCTAGATAAACCCAGTTGCCTTCAAAGATGTATTTCATCTCAAGGTCAAACAGGGCCTGGTCTGTAAATACTGAACGGTGTAGTTTAAATTCACCAGATTCATAATCATCAACCAGTAATTCGTCAATGCGGTCTAAATGGCTGGTGTTAATTACGGGAATACGAGGCATGTCCTTTCTCCGACTTTCCAAGGGGGAAGTCAGCGGGATATATCTCAAGGCATATCCCGCTTCTTAATGTATTAAGCGCTAGCGCGGCGACGATCAACTTCAGTAGAAGGTGCGTCTTCTTTCTCTTTCACAAGTTCAATATCAAATTGAATGTGTTTGAAAGGACCTTTCAGACCACGTTTTGCAATTTCAGCTTCATCAGTCACGTCAACCGCAGTTGCAACCAGACCTTCACGAGTAGCGAATGCAAAGTCATCCCACAGGTATTGGTCGCCTTCAATGTTGAATTGAGTAGTCAGCTTGCGGTAACCCGGTGCAGATACGAAGTAATGTACGTGCGATGGACGGTTACCGTGACGGCCTAGCTTGTCCAGTACGAATTGAGTCGTGCCTTCTGGAGGACAGCCATAACCTACTGGCATAGTGGTTAAAGCCACATATTTACCATCCTGGTCGCTGAAAATAGAACGGCGCAGGTTAAAGTCAGACTGTGACTTGTCAAAGAATGAGTAGTTACCCAAACTGTTGGCATGCCAAACTTCAACTTTGGCACCTTCAATGATATTGCCGTCAGTATCTTTAACTGTACCTTCAATGATCAGTGTCGGAATTTTGCCTTCTTCAGAGCCATCATCCATACGGGCAAAGCCGACAGATTCAGGAGCACCCGCCACATATAACGGACCTTCAATTGTACGTGGCGTACCGCCCGTAATACCTGCTTTAGCATCTGCTTCATCAGCACGTAAGTCTAAGTAGTGTTCCAGACCCAAGCCTGCAGCCAGTAGGCCCAATTCATTGGCTTGACCGGCATCGGTAAAGTATTCCAGACCTTTCCAGAGTTCTGACTGAGAAATATCAAGATCTTCGATCGCCTGGAAAAGGTCACCTAGCAGGCGCACAACGATTTGCTGGACACGCTCGTCTACAGGACCTGTGGCTGTATCCACGTTCATTTGTTTAACTAATGCATCAATTTGTTGACGGTTCATACTATTGCTCCTTAAGTATGTCTGTTTATTGGTGGCTGTTGTTTCAATCCTTATGGCTGAAACTTGGCTGCCACAGTCCTTTGTTAATTACCCTCTGAATACTCTCATCGGATGTGTTCAGATTTGACCGACCTGGCATATTCCAGGTCTCGGTCATTGTGATCAGGTGTCATCTTCCCAGATTGAAGAAGGGTGGCGGTTTAGTGCCATGATTTCGATATCCATATATGGATACAGTGGTAAGCCCTGCAAAATGTTGTGCAGCTCTTCGTTACTTTGCACATCAAAAATACTGATGTTTGAATACTGGCCTGTGATGCGCCAGATATGGCGCCATTTACCTTGGCGCTGTAAATCCTGTGAATAGGCTTTTTCAACAGCCTTGATTTCGTTGGCCTTCTCGGCAGGCATATCCAGCGGGATATTTACATCCATACGTACATGAAACAGCATGTCTCACTCCTCAATCTAATTGCTTATTTACGGCGCAAATTGTCGATCTTGTCTTCATTCAGCTGAATACCCAGCCCGGCACCTTGCGGCAGATGCAGCTCAAAATTCTGGTATTGCAGTGGTGTTTTCAGAATTTCTTCCGTCAGCAGTAGTGGGCCGAACAGTTCAGTACCATAGGCCAGATTCTCAAAGGTCGAGAACAGGTGAGCGGATGCAATTGTTCCTACTGAACCTTCCAGCATGGTGCCACCATACAGGTCAATCCCTGCAAGGTTAGCCACTGTTGCGACATCACGGCCTTCCAGTAAGCCACCTGATTGCGCCACTTTAACTGCAAATACAGAAGCTGCATTAGTACGAGCCAGCTTATAGGCAGTGCTTGGCCCCATCAGTGATTCATCGGCCATAATGGCAATATCAAAGCGACGGGTCAGACGTTGCATGGCATCAATATTGTCAATAGCACAAGGCTGTTCAATCAGGTCAACGCCACCTTCCTGTAGTAGAGTAATGCCCTTAATCGCATCTAGCTCTGACCAGGCACGGTTTACATCTACACGAATAGAAACGTCATTGCCTAAGGCTTTTTTAATTGCCAGAACATGTTCAACATCTGCTTCTACTGGACGTGAACCGATTTTTAGCTTGAAGAAGTTATGGCGTTTTGCAGCCAGCATCTTTTGTGCTTCAGCAATGTCTTTTTCAGTATCACCAGAAGCCAGTACCCAGAGGACCGGTACGCCATCACGTAAACGACCGCCTAGAAGTTCAGAAAGTGGTAAACCTAAACGCTGCGCCTCAATATCCAGCAGGGCAGTTTGAATGGCACATTTCGCAAAACGGTTGCCATTAATATTTTTTTTGATTGCTTGTAATGTCTGTGCAACATTTAAGCCTGATAATGTTTTTAAAAGCGGTACAAAATAAGTATCAATATTTACTTTGACACTTTCAGGGCTTTCATCACCATAACCTAAGCCACCGATCGTTGTTGCTTCACCCCAACCGATGTAACCATCTTCAGTGGTGATTTTGACCAATACCAGGGTCTGGGTTTGCATCGTCGCCACTGCCATCTTGTGAGGACGAATGGTTGGAATTTCTACCAGCAAGGTTTCAACTGACTTATACATAATACGGGTTCACATTCTTGCTTTAATGCTTTGACTTGATATACCTTAAAAGAATCATAAATGGCTGTCGAAGACCATTTTTGCATTTTATTATATTTAAAAGGTATGCACGTTATGGAGCTCAGACATTTAAGGTATTTTGTAGCAGTAGTTGAAGAGCAAAGTTTTACTAAAGCTGCAGAGAAACTTTTTATTGCCCAGCCCCCATTAAGCCGCCAGATTCAAAATCTTGAGGCAGAACTTGGTATTGCGTTATTTGAGCGTGGCAGTCGACCACTTAAAACCACTCAGGCTGGGTATTTTTTCTACCAGCATGCGGTAAAAATTCTGGCCAATGCTGAAGAAGTGAAATCCATGACCAAGCGTATTGGTATGGTAGAACGCACGGTTACCATGGGTTTTGTTGGATCTCTGCTTTATGGATTGCTTTCGCGTATTGTCTACTTATATAGGCAGCAACAGCCACACCTGAAAATTGAACTGGTGGAAATGACCACCATGGAACAGGTTAAGGCACTGAAAGAAGGGCGTATAGATGTTGGCTTTGGGCGTTTACGTATTTCTGATCCGGCATTAAAGCGGGTGCTGTTGCGTGAAGAACGTCTGGTACTCGGTGTACATTCCAGCCATCCTTTATCTTCCCATAATAAAGGGATATATCTTGCTGATATTGTTGATGAAAAATTATTTCTCTATCCTAATCATACCTCTCCAAGTTTCGCCACCCAGGTACAGGGATTATTTTCAGAATATAATCTGGAACCACAACATGTCCGGATTGTAAGGGAAATTCAGCTGGCGCTGGGGCTGGTCGCAGCGGGTGAGGGTGTATGTATTGTACCGGAAAGTGCTCATTCGATTCAGTTAGCTCACCTTAACTATATCCCGATTCTAGACGAGAGTGCAGTCAGCCCGGTTTTTCTGACTATGCGCAATATGGACGAGAGTGAAGACATCATGTCCTTATTTGATTGTATTTACCAAGTGTATGATTTGGAAGCAATTAAATATGATAGAAACAGTTTTTAGATATGTATTTATCCCTGACTATACCGCGCCTTAGACTTAAGTTTAAGGCTTGGGCGGAGTTTTCTCCTTACCCTCTAAAAAAAGTATGCAGCGATCTACGACTTTAGTGCAATCGGGAAATTTTGATAAAGAAGAAAATTTTAAATCTTCCTTTTATACCTATTTTGTTTGATTGCTGATCAAAGTGCTCTGATATTCAACCTTTTAGGTTCTTTCATACCCTAAACCTATATAAAAACCAGGTATTTCAGCCAGCAAACCCGATTTATGATGAAAACATCGGTCCTGGAAGGTCGATTCTGCCTGTAAACAACTTTGAAGGTATAGATATAGATATATTCGGTTTTGGACATTTATCCAGCCATGCTGCATTGTTGCTCCATTAATTGGAACGTTGCATTTGCAGGAGGCAAAGATGGAAGCAACCAAAGTCAATATCAATACATTAATTGATGAAGCGAAATTTACACCATTTCACTGGGGTGTTCTGATCTGGTGTTTGATCATTATTATTTTTGATGGCTATGACCTGGTGATTTATGGAGTAGCCTTACCATTATTAATGCAGGAATGGTCTTTAACAGCGGTACAGGCAGGCATGTTAGCCAGTACTGCCTTGTTCGGGATGATGTTTGGTGCCATGAGTTTCGGCACGCTGTCCGACAAAATCGGGCGTAAGAAAACGATTATGCTCTGTGTGGCAATTTTTAGCGGATTTACCTTCCTGGGGCCATTCGCCAGCTCACCGGTAGAGTTTGGAGTTTTACGTTTTCTGGCTGGTCTCGGCATTGGCGGAGTTATGCCAAACGTTGTAGCGCTAATGACCGAATATGCGCCAAAACGTATCCGTAGCACCTTGGTTGCCCTGATGTTTAGTGGTTATGCGATTGGCGGTATGACGTCTGCACTTTTAGGTGCATGGCTGGTACCACAGTTTGGCTGGCAGATCATGTTCTATATTGCCGGTGTTCCTTTATTGGCTTTACCGTTAATCTGGAAATTCCTGCCTGAATCGTTGATGTATCTAACCGTCAAAAATCAGACTGTAGAAGCACGAAACATCATTAAAAAGATTTCACCTGCTCAAGATGTTACAGAAAATTCTCAATTTGTCCTGAACGAAGTGAAAAAGGGTGATGAAGCTCCATTACGCGCACTGTTCCAGCAAGGCCGTACTTTCAGTACCTTAATGTTCTGGGTTGCGTTCTTCATGTGCCTGTTAATGGTTTATGCATTAGGCAGCTGGTTACCAAAACTGATGATTCAGGCCGGTTATTCACTCGGTGCAAGTATGCTGTTCCTGTTCGCGCTGAATATTGGCGGTATGGTCGGTGCAATTGGTGGGGGTTATCTGGCTGATAAATTCCATATCAAAAAAGTGCTGACCATTATGTTCCTGTGTGGTGCATCTGCCTTAATTCTGCTTGGTTTTAACAGCCCGCAGTTTGTACTTTATACCCTGATTGCAATCGCTGGTGCTGCAACGATCGGTTCACAGATCTTGTTATATACCTTTGTTGCACAATATTACCCATCTACTGTGCGTTCTACCGGAATGGGTTGGGCATCGGGAATTGGTCGTATTGGTGCCATCGTTGGACCCGTTTTGACAGGTGCATTGCTGACAATGGAACTACCACACCAAATGAACTTCTTTGCCATCGCGATTCCGGGCGTGATTGCAGCGCTGGCCATTTTTCTGGTGAACCTGAGAGCTTCTGTAGATGGTGAGGTCCTTGAAATCTCTGAATCGAGCGAAGCGATACTTGCCAAAGAAGCGAATTAATAAAGAAAATATCAGTTAATAAAGTAAATATTTCAATGAAATAGGTCACCATCATAAGTGGTGGTGACCGGTTACTAGAATTAAATTGCACAATAAAAAAGCGAGTTTAGGATGAACATGTCGCAATTCACTAATCAACAATCAATCAATAATTCAACCTTCAAACGTAAAGTTTTGATGAGCATGATGGTAATAAGTATAGGCGGTATCAGCCTGTCAGCTATAGCGCAAAGCACAGCTCAATCCAGTCAGGATGAAATCGAGCAGTTACGTCAGGAAGTCAAAGCCTTGCGTGCCATGATTGAACAGCAGCAGTCTCGACAAGTTACATATACAGCACAGGCAACAACACCGGCAGCTATAGCACCAGCAGCCAAACCGGTCATGAAACTTGCTAGTGGTGCTGAATTCAATCTTTACGGAAATGTCCGTGCCGATGCCTCTTATCAGGCTGAAGGCGGTGCAGCTACACGTATGTATAACCAGATTAATGCTGTTCCACTTAAAGGTGTAGGCGAGCGCAGTGATGAGTTTAAATCGACACTTTCTGCAACCCGTCTAGGGATGGACTTTAAAGCTCCTGTAGGTGCTGGGGACAAAGCCCTGAGTGCTAAAGTTGAAGTAGATTTCCTGGGTGGCGCAGGTCTGGATAATTTACGTATCCGTCATGCTTATATGAGTTATGCCAACTGGCTGATTGGTCAGACCTGGTCAAACTTTGCTATACCGGATTATATGCCAGAAACTGTAGATGCTTTGGCTTATGCAGGTGGTGCAGTAAAGCGTACGCCTCAGGTTCGTCATACTAGTACCTTTAGTCCTGCTACCAATCTGGTCCTTGCAGTAGAAGATCCAAAAGATGGCACTATTACTGGAATCAAACAGCGTTTGCCTGCCTTAACCGCACGCCTAAACCATAAATTTGCTGATAATCTTAGCGTCAGTGCCCGTGCCATGGGGAATGAAAAGCGTGTCAATGAAGATGAAGAAATGGCATGGGGTGTAGGTCTGGGTGCAAAATATGAAGTTGTACCGGGTACTACTTTAAAAGCCGATTACTACCATGTTAAAGGTGATAGCAGCTTTGTGTCTTATGCTAATCCTGGTGTAGTTAGAGCGACGAACGGGGATCTTTTACAGAGTGAGTTCGACTCGATTACTGTCGGTTTAACCCAGCAGTTTAATGACAAGTTACGTGGTACCTTGGGCTATGGTTATATGAATTTCGAGCAAGATAATGGATATGTTACTGCTACCGTGAATCCAACAGCAATTAACAAGGATCTTTGGCAAGCCTGGGCAAACGTGTTCTATAGTCCGACCAAACCTTTAAGTTTTGGCCTGGAATATGTCTATGGTGAACGTGAAGCATTAGATGCAGCCACGAATGGCAGTAATAAAGGTGAAGACAACAGGATTAACGCGGTTGCAATCTATAGCTTCTAATATTTCTCGGATTACATTTTGAAAAGCGTGAACCCAGTTCACGCTTTTTTATTGTGTTCAATTTGATCGATGATCTGTTCTACAGCTCGAGCAAGTTCATCTGTCCATTCAAAAGAACAATTTAATCGAATAAAGTTCTGCACTGCATGTTTAGGCCTGAACAGCAAACTCGGTGCAATGGAAATCTTCTGTTCAAGCAAATCCGTATAGAGCTGCTGCGAATCCATATCTTCAGGCAGCTCTACCCATAAAAAGTAGCCCGTTGGATAATAGTGAATCTTACAGTCTTCAGGTAATCTGGCTTTGAGTTCCTGATAAAAACGTTTTTTGTTCTGATTTAAATGACGGCGCAAACTACGCAAATGCTTTTCATAATGATGATGCGCAACAAAATCTACCAATGTATTCTGTAAAAGCGGACTCACACTCAGGGTACTCATCAACTGTAGATGTTGAATAGCATTGGAGTATGGGCCTGCAAAGACCCAGCCGACCCGAGCACCCATGCCTAGTGTTTTAGAAAATGAACCACAGTGCAGCACCATATTTTCCTGGTCAAAATATTTCACTGGCACTGGTTTTTCCTTGCCAAAGTTCAGTTCCTGATAAACGTCATCTTCAATCAGATGCACCTGATACTGAGCTAAGCACTGTGCAATATTTTCTTTGATTTCTGTAGAAACTGTATAGCCAATCGGGTTCTGTGCGTTCAACATCAGCCAGCAGACTTTAATCGGATATTGTTTCAGGACTTTTTCAAAAGCTTTCAGATCAAAACCACGTTCAAGATCATCAGGAAGAGTAATGACATTTAGTCCCAGTCTTTCAGCAGCTTGCCAGGCCCCATAAAATACGGTTTCCTGTAAAAAAATATAATCTCCCGGTTGGGTGAGTGCCTGTAAAGACAAATTTAGAGCATCCAGCGCACCAGATGTAATGACAATGTCATCTGAATGGCATGATATACCTTGTAGTTGATAACGTCCGGCAATGATCTGGCGCAGCTCCAGATTACCCGGTGGCATATTTGGATGATTCAGATAGCTGTTTTTACGTTTGGAATGCTGGGATAACAACTGCATAAATTTGCTATTAAATAGCAGTTCCGGATTGGGAAATGCCGATCCTAACGGGATCATATCTGTTGCCTGGGTATCTTTTAGATAGTTAAATACTACCGAATTGATCTGTATTTTCTCGTGAGCTGCTAATGTTTCTTTAATGGAAGTTATTGCAAGACCAGCACGTTCTGCAATGTAATACCCGGATTTATCTTTGGCATACAGCCAGCCTTGTGCCTCAAGTTCCTGATAGGCATTTAACACTGTCATCAGGCTATAACCGGAAAGTTCAGACTGCTCACGCAATGAAGGGAGTTTGTTATGGGCTTTCCAGATGCCGTCCTCAATCATATGACGAATACTGAGCGCGAGTTTTTCAAATTTATACATACATCAAGAAAAATAGAAAAATGGAAATTTACCTGCATATATAGCATATTTAGTCAGGTTAAATATAACAGTTGGAGCAGTTATGATTTATCTGTTATATTTTTTTAGGCAGTATTTGTATCTACTCATTTTTTGCAATCGGGCTGAAAATAAGGATAGTCCCTAAATCCAGCGACAGGTGAGCATATGACTCCAGACGAACAGAAAAAAGCACCGAAATATGCAGACAGCAGTATTTCTGATGAAGCTTTCAAAAAGATGATTATTTGGTTCGCTATTTATGCAGGGTTGTTTTGTCTGGGGGTGGTTTTAGTGGTCAACGCTGATAACCTGTTCTTCTCAGGACTCAAATAATAAAAAATCCCGGTTTAATGACCGGGATTTTTATTCATATAATTATTCCATTATAAAAAATGATAGTTTTTGATATTTTCATAGACGCCGTAGTTTTTGTCACATTTTGCTACTTGCTTTCATATTTTTCCTTGCTAGATTCAAGCAAGTGATAAGTTTATTTTGCAGTGTCTGCTAATCTGCGCATCATGCTTAAATAAAAATATTTAAAAATCTCGACAACAATATGGACGTATAACAAGGATAAAGGAGCACAACATGCTTGGAAATATGATGTTTCAGCCCTTACTGATCAGCAGCATGATTGAACATGCAGGACGCTATCATGCCGATACTGCGGTAATTTCAAAAAATACTGATCTCAGCATGACCCATACGACCTGGGGCGAAATTCGTAGCAATGCCAAACGTTTCGCCAATGTGCTGAATCAGCTGGGACTGCGACATGGCGACCGTGTCGCGACCATTGCATGGAATAACCATCGTCATCTGGAATCCTGGTATGCCATTTCTGGAAGTGGATTTGTTTGCCACACGATTAACCCGCGTTTATTCCCTGAACAGTTGGTATTTATTATTAATGATGCATCAGACCGTGTAATCCTGTTTGATAAAACCTTTGTACCCTTAATTAAAGCCGTCAAACCGATGCTAAGCAAGGTAGAGCACTTTATCTGTCTGGATGCAAAAGAGGAGGCTATCCTTGAAGCTCTTCCAGATGTGAAATTCTATGATGAGCTGATTGCCGATCAATCTGATGATTTTGATTGGCCTGTTCTCAATGAAAATGCAGCAAGCTCACTGTGTTATACCTCTGGAACTACAGGTCATCCAAAAGGTGTTTTATATAGTCACCGTTCAACGACATTACATAGTTTTGCGATCAGTTTGCCGGATTCACTGAATGTATCTGCACGAGATATCATGCTGCCTGTAGTACCGATGTTCCATGTCAATGCCTGGGGGACACCGTATGCAGCAGCGATGGTCGGCTGTACTTTGATATTGCCAGGCCCAGGGCTGGATGGCGCTAGTCTGGTCAATTTAATTGACAGCTATAAAGTATCAGTTGCCTTAGGTGTACCAACGATCTGGCAAGGTTTGATTGCAGCAGCGCAACAGTCGGGTTCCAAGTTAGAAAGCTTAAAACGCAATGTTGTCGGCGGTTCGGCATGTCCGCCTTCAATGCTAAAAGTATTTAAAGAACAGTTTGATTGTGAAACCATCCATGCCTGGGGTATGACGGAAACCAGTCCACTTGGTGCTGCCAATCAGATTAAAGCCAAGCATCTGGATTTGAGTGAGGAAGAGCGTTTAGAAATTCGTCTTTCTCAAGGTCGTCCACCATTTGGCGTCGACTTGCGTTTGACTGATGAAGAAAATGGATCGAATGAAATTACTCGCGATGGTGAAACCACAGGCAATTTGCAGATTCGTGGTCACTGGATCATCAATAACTATTTTGGTAAGGAAGAATCTTCTTTAACTGCTGATGGCTGGTTTGATACGGGGGATATTGCCACCTTAAATGAAGATGGCTTTATGAAAATCAGCGACCGTGCCAAGGATCTGATCAAATCGGGCGGAGAATGGATCTCCTCAGTGGAACTGGAAAATCTGGCTATGGGTCATCCGCAAATAGCCATGGCAGCTGTCATTGCTGCACAGCATCCGAAATGGGATGAGCGTCCAATCCTGATTGCGATTAAAAAACCTGACAGTCAGCTCACCGAGCCAGAATTGCTGGATTATTTTGCTGACAAAGTGGCTAAATGGCAGGTGCCAGACAAAGTAATTTTTGTCGATGCAATTCCACTGAGTGGTACTGGCAAGATGCTGAAAAAAGACTTGCGTGAAAAGTTTGGAACAGTATTGCTGGATCAGCAAACAGAGCTCAGCCCAGCTGTAGAATAATACCTATAAACTCTTCCAAAATAACAAGGCTGATTACAGAAATGTGGTCAGCCTTTTGCATATTTATAGCCATAAAGCTCATAGAAAAATATTCGATCCAAATAGTCGAACTGGCATGAAATGCCTTTCGGATTTACATGCCGAAAACCAACCTTAATCAAAAGCACATCATTTTGTCCGACAAAAAACAGGAATTCTACTGACAGAAACATGATTTGACCCGAATTGACATGGAACGAATCATAAAAGCCTATATTCTGAATGCATAATAAATAGACAGATGTACATTAATTCTGTTTCTGTATGAGGTAATAAAAATGACAAGTATGCAAAGCTACAAGCCTCACTGGATCCGAGAAGACTTCATTGATTTCATTGCTGAAAAAGTTCATCCAACTTTGGCATTGAAAAAAGTGAAGGCAGAAGTGATCAGCATCCAGCTTATTGGCAATGATTTTTATAAGATCCAGTTACGTCCAAATTTCAACTTTCAGGCTAAAAAATTTCAACCAGGACAGAATGTGGCTGTGACTTTAAGGCTGGATGGTATTTTGCATCAGCGTCATTATTCTGTCGTTACAATGCTAAAAAATGGTGATGTAATTATCGCTGTTAAACAGCAGGGCAAAGTATCCCGTGCCTTGAGCTCCTCACAGCTGGCTGCTGTGGTAGAGCTTTCACAGCCACAAGGTGAATTCACCCTGCTGAATTCCCCTAAACCCATTTTAATGCTGGCCTCAGGCAGCGGCATCACTGCAATTTACTCCTTGCTGCAAAAAGCCGTAGTGCAGTTTCAGCATCCGATTGATCTGATCTACTTCACCCGTGATGATGCGTTTCATGCTGAAATTAAAACCTTGGCACTGATGCATCCACATCTGAAATATCATCATTTTAATACTGTGGAGCATAAGCAGCATCTCAGCCTACGGTTACTCAACAAGCTGGTGTCTGATTTTGAACAACGTGAAATTTATGCCTGTGGTTCAGCGGCCATGATGAAAACAGCACACCGTATTGCTGAAAAGCTTTCCGTGAAATCCAGTTTCCATTCTGAATACTTCCAGATCGTGGTGGATGAAAAAGTTAAAGCACAACCTGTGCAATTCCAGCGATCGCATCAGGAGTTTCAGGCCAGTTCTACTATTCTGGAAAGTGCTGAACAGGCAGGTTTGCGTCCTACATATGGTTGCCGAATGGGAATTTGTAATACCTGTTCCTGCACCAAAGTCAGTGGCTCAGTAAAAAATATCTTGACTGGTGAAATCGATCACGAGAGCAATACCCCGATCAAATTGTGTATCTCCCAGGCCGTTAGTCCTGTGGTGATTAATCTTTAATCCCTAGAAAAATAAGAAGGTACTCCCATGAATATGCAAATTGATTTTAAGCGGCACAGTAAGAGCCAATTTTTAAGCCCTGAACAGATTCAGGAATTTGGTGCCAAGGTGGATGCGATCCGCCGTGAGATGATGGATGATTTAGGTGAAAAAGATGCTGAATACATCTATAAAATCCGTAATTTTGTCCGTTATAGCGAAATTGCTTCCCGGGGCATGCTGATGGTGGCCGGTTGGTTGCCACCAGTCTGGCTACTCGGTACAGGCTTATTGGGTATTTCCAAAATCGTAGAAAATATGGAACTTGGTCATAACGTGATGCATGGCCAGTTTGACTGGATGAATGATCCAAGTCTGAATGGTTCGACTTATGACTGGGATACCATTGCCACCGGTGATGACTGGAAATATACCCATAACTATATTCATCATACTTATACCAATATTGTCGGCATGGACCACGATGTGGGTTATGGCCTGATTCGTGTGAGTGAATCGCAAAAATGGGAACCCCGTTTTCTATTTAATATTCCACTAACAATTCAGTTGATGGTGTTCTTCGAATGGTACGTGGGTCTACAGCGCCTGCATCTAGAAGATGTAATTGCCTATAAAACCAAAACCTGGAAACAGGTTTGGGATGAAGCAGCGCCACTACGTAAAAAGATGCGCCGTCAGGTACTGAAAGATTATGTATTCTTCCCGATTATTGCCGGTCCAAATGCCATTCCAGTATTTACTGGCAATGCAGTGGCCAATGTGATTCGTAGTCTGTGGGCTTCCGCTGTGATCTTTAACGGTCATTTCACGGAAGATGCTGAAACTTTTGAAATGGACAATACGGAAAATGAATCCCGTGCGGAATGGTATCTGCGTCAGATCCGTGGCTCGAGTAATTTCAGTGGTACCGAATGGCTGCATATTCTAAGTGGTAACTTGAGCCATCAGATTGAGCACCATTTATTCCCGGACATGCCAGCGAACCGTTATTCAGAAGTGGCACCAAAAATCAAAGCATTATGTGCTGAATATGGTATCCACTATAACGAAGCCAGTTTTATGAAGCAGTTTTCGACCGTTTGGGTTCGCGTTGCAAAATGCTCTGTACCAAACGAATGGCATGCACAAATTGCAGAAAAAGTGCAAAGCGCAAAATTTATATTGAATGCTGTAAAAGCCAAGTTCTTTTAATCACTTTTCTTTAACAGCATCATATTGATGTTTCTTAACCAGTTTGGTACTCCTCAATAACTTTGGATGGGTTATTGAGGATTTTTTTATCTGAGCTTCTTATACATATCAACTTGGTTGTAGATTGTCTTGGATCTAGTAATATTAGTTCCAATAAGCTTAAAAAATACTAATACCTTATCAAATTGAAGTATTTTAAAATATTTGATTCATTAGAATAATTAAGTAATACATCATATTTTATGGATAAAATGTGAAGAATTCTTTTCAAAAAAACACTCATGCAAAACAGACTTGGTACGGCTGAAACGCTTTGCCTACAACAACTTGCTAAACTTTAGGAAAGTTATTTTTATAATGGCGACGTCGTAACATTCAAGGTTTTAGTTTTGAAATATCTTAAATATTTTTCAGGAATCTCCTTATTATTGCTGTTAACTGCTTGTAACACCACTGAAGCGCCAGCTCCAGATTATCAGGGCAACTGGAAGAATACTCTGGAAAATCCAAAACTTGAAAATATCCTGGTAATTGCTAAAAATGGTGAAAATTATCTGATTACTAATACCATCAAAGATAAGGAAACCGGTAAAACAGAGAAAAAGAACCCGATGCCCGCGGCTGTAAATGAAAATGGCATGCTTCAGCTGAATGCAGGGGCGGGAATGGTTGATTTTGTAATTGATGAGAAAACTGGCAACCTTGTAGGGTCAGGTTCAGTCTACCAAAAAGCCAAATAATACTCTAATCTAATCCGTTTAGAAATAACAACATAGATGTCATGAAATGGAATTATTCATGACATTTATTTATATAGATATTTAAGCAATATGCCTTAATAATTCGGTAAAACCCTGCACAAAATAATTTGCTCTGGCTTTAATCAGCTCGATTTCATGAGCAGAATACTGATCATAAATTGCCACTACCTCTATTCCTGCATTATTCGCAGCTTCTACACCAATTAAAGAATCTTCAATAATCAGGCAATCTTTGGCTTCAATTTTGAAATGCTCAAGAACATTCAGATAAATTTCTGGATGTGGCTTGATGTTCTGGACATTTTCGCGGGTAAGGATTAAGGCAAAATCATCATCAAAGCTGATTTTAGCGTTAATATTTTGATTATTGTCCTGATAACGCTGCACATTGAATAAACTGGTGGTTGTGGTTAAGGCCAGTGGAATCTCTTGTTTTTTCAGGGCCTGGATTATAAGTTCCGCCTGAGGTTTTAATTCGACCACATGATCCAGAAAATGTCGTGAAATACTGTAACGGCGGTTTTTAACGTCTTCTTTGTTTAGTTCAAAACCGTATAGTTCTTTTAAATAACCACAATATTCCAGATAAGGATCAGGCAAATGTCGAAAGGCTGTCAACTGTAGATCCCGCTGCTGCTGGATCAATTTTAAATTGGCTTTTATACCGGAAAGTTCATGAATCAGGGCTGCATCAACTTGGTTCCAGATACCGACTGAATCAATCAGGGTGCCATCTAGGTCAAAACATACCAATTTTTTGTTCTGAAACATGACACTTTTCCCTTAATTTCCACAATCTATTCTGTGCGGCTGAGTATATAACATGCGACTTAAGTGTTTCAGCTGAAATAAAAGATAAGGGTTATCCATTTTACATGAAGTGGTATTTGACAGAGTTACAGATCGGGTAAACAGTATTTTTATTGCAAAACACATCCTGAATGATCATACAGATAGTCACAAAGTGTTATATTTGGACATTGGCACTAGATCAAATTGCGCGGATGATAGATCCGCCAAAATGATTAAAAAATTGAAGGAAATGTGTTTCTGTGTTTGAACTTGACTGTAAATTGCTCAGCATCTTTTATTATGTCTACAAATTTAAGAACGTCTCCCATGCAGCCGATTATCTGGATATGAGCCAACCGACGGTGAGTAATCTGCTCAATAAAATCCGTCAGCATTATAATGATCCTTTATTTTTGCGTATTGGCAATGAAATGCTGCCGACGGATCTGTCAAAGCAGCTATTTCCTTTGGTCAGTGAAGCGCTGAGTAAAGTCGAAACCATCAATAATTTTACTATTGATTTCGATCAGACCACCTCTCAGCAACGCTTTACCTTGGCAATGACCGATGTATCGCATCTGGTCCTGTTGCCAAAAATTTCACAATATCTAAAACAGCACGCTTCGCATATTCGTCTGAATGTGCGTCCAATTACTTCAGAAACCAGCTATCAAATGGCCAATGGAGAAATTGATCTGGCTTTAGGTTTTTTGCCGAATCTGGAAAATGGTTTCTATCAGCAGAAATTGTTTGAACAGTATTATGTGGTGATTGCAGCCAAAGACCATCCACGGCTGGTTGGCGACAGCCTGACTATTGAAGAGTATTTGCGTGAAACGCATATTGATATTGATGCCGGGATGGGACATTACCATATTGAAAACGAATTGCTGAATCTAGAACTCAAGCGAGACATTCTGATGCGCTTGCCAAGCTATTTAGGCGTAGGACTGGTGGTGCAGGAAACCGATGCAATTGCGACTGTGCCTTATTATTTGAGTGAAGTATTACTATCGCGTGGCAATCTCAAGATTTTTAATGCGCCGATTGCATTCCCGACCTATTCTGTGAAACAGTATTGGCACATGTCCTGTCATCATAAAACCAGTCATCAGTGGTTACGCAATATATTGCATGAGATTTTAAGTAAATAATCTTATAGCTATAGATCCGGACTTAGTCCTCATCTATAAATTTTAAAATCCCGGCCTATGCTGGGATTTTTGTGTTTTGGTGCATCTTGATGCCTATAACAGATTCTTGCACCTGAATTGATCAGTTAAAACCCCAAAAAGTATTACTAAATGGAAAAACAGTATTACTAAATTGGCATAGCCTTTGCATCTATCAAACTCATCATAAAGTGATCTAGGGTTCCGATACATGAACATTCATGTATGTCTGAGACCGAGAGTTCACGGCGAAAGGAAACACTGATCGCTACACGGAGGGATAAAAGCCCGGGAGGTAAACCGTACAAGTTAGATGCAGAGGCTGTTATGAGCACAACTACTTATCACGAAGATTCCGCACTGTGGACTGAACTTTTACCGGGTGGCCATCACTGGTCTGCGCGCATTCAGCGTGGCGCAGTATTACAACTTAAATCTTTAGGCAAAAATGCCAATGTCGCGCTGTACTGCGTGAATAGCGAAGATAAACTTGAACGCTATAACATGCCAGACAGCTTAAAAGGGCAACACACGGCATTTTTAAGTACAGGGCACATTTTAGCTTCTGATTTAGGGCGAGCGATGATCTCGATTGTGAAAGATGATCACGGTTGGAATGATACTTTTTGTGCGCCAAGCACTGCACGACAAATTGAACAACAATTCGGCACTCAAACTTTCCAAGATGCCCGTAATGAGATGTACCGCAGTGGCAAAGATTCTTTACTGCTTGAGATGACCAAATTTGGATTATCTGCAACCGACCTCAGCAGTACTTTAAATCTCTTTTCTAAAGTTCAACCTGATGATAACGGCAACTTAAGCTATGTGGCATCTGACAATACGGATCACGTGATTGAACTACGCTTTGAAATGGATTGTTTGGTGTTTTTATCTAGTGCACCACATGCATTAGACAATAGCGCCGTGTATGCACCTGCCGATATTGAATTAAATCTTTTTAAAGCACTTTCTTTAGGTGAAACAGACGTATGTCGTGATTCTTGCCCGCAAAATCAGCGAGCATTCCAAAATAACAATCGTTACTACGCACTCATCGCTTAATTGGGGGAATACAACATGACAGCTTTAACCAATTTACAAAATAGCTTAGAAAAATCAGTGTTAAGCGAAGTCTGTCCTGCTGGTGAAGCATGGATGTGCGAAGTCAAAAAAGGACAGTATTTCCGTATTGTAGATCTAGAAGGCAACCAGGCGGTAGATACCTTATTTATTTCCGCATCAAACCCAGAAGAGCGTTATAGCGCGACCGATACTTTGGCGATGAATCGTCAAATATATTTAGAGAAAGGCACAACATTATACACAAACTTTGGCAATAAAATCGCCACCATCAACGATGATAACTGCGGTCGCCACGACACTTTAGGTGGTGCATGTTCATGTGAAAGTAACACGGTTCGTTATACCCATGACAAATACCCAATGCACAGTTGCCGTAATAATTTCATGATTGCGTTGTCACAACATCCAATTGCCAAAAAACATGGCTTAAACGTGCGCCACATTGGTCCAAACATTAACTTCTTTATGAATGTACCTGTGACTTCAGAGGGTCACTTGAAATTTGATGATGGGATTTCTGCACCGGGAAAATATGTGGAAATTAAAGCGGAGATGGATTTAATTGTGCTGATCTCGAATTGCCCACAGCTCAATAACCCATGTAATGCCTATAACCCAACTAAAATTCAACTGATTGTCCGCGAAGGCGAGGAATAAGCCATGTTTAATAAAGTTCTTATCGCCAACCGTGGTGCAATTGCTTGTCGTGTGATTCGTACCCTAAAAAAATTAGGCATTCAATCGGTTGCAGCGTATTCAGAAGCCGACCGTGATTCATTGCATGTGACTTTGGCCGATGAAGCCGTATTTATTGGCGATGCACCTGCAAGCCAAAGCTATCTCAATGTCGATAAAATTTTAGAAGTTGCTAAACAAACCGGTGCTCAAGCGATTCACCCAGGTTATGGCTTTTTATCTGAAAATGCTGAGTTTTGTGACTTATGTGAAGCGCAAGGCATTGTGTTTTTAGGACCAAATTCAGCGCAAATGAAATCATTTGGTTTAAAACACACTGCACGTGAACTCGCGATTCAAGCCAATGTACCGCTACTTCCGGGTAGTCAACTCTTAGCAGATGAAGCTGAAGCGTTATTGGAAGCCAATCGTATTGGTTATCCAGTGATGCTGAAAAGTACCGCAGGCGGTGGCGGGATCGGGATGCGTTTGGTGTGGAATGAAGAAGAGCTGAAAGATGCTTATGCAACCGTCTCCTATTTAGCCCAAGCCAACTTTAAAGATGCAGGTTTGTACTTAGAGAAATTCGTGCAAAATGCCCGTCATATCGAAGTGCAAATCTTTGGTGATGGTAATGGCTTGGTGTTAGCACTTGGTGAACGTGATTGTTCGGTGCAACGTCGTAACCAGAAAGTGATTGAGGAAACGCCTGCGCCACATCTAAATGATGAACAACGTGCCTATATCCAAAATGTCGCGATTCAACTGATGCAGTCGGTGAATTACCGCTCGGCAGGAACCGTTGAATTTGTGATGGATACTGACACACAAGAATTCTATTTCTTGGAAGTGAATACCCGTCTACAAGTCGAACATGGCGTGACTGAACAAGTCTTTGGTGTCGATCTTGTGGAATGGATGGTGACTTTAGGCAGTCGCGATTGGGTTGCACCGACTGAAAAATTGGAATCTAAAGGTCATTCAATTCAAGTACGTCTCTATGCCGAAGACCCAATCAAAAACTTCCAGCCAAGTGCAGGGCTTCTAACGCATGTCGAATTTGATACCAATGCCCGTAATGAAACGTGGGTAGAAACAGGTTCAAACGTATCGTCTTTCTATGACCCGATGATTGCGAAAATCATTGTGACAAGTGAGACTCGTGAATCTGCAATCCAAGCGATGACCGACACACTCGCTAAAACCCAAGTGGCAGGCATTGAAACCAACCTTGAATATCTACAAAACATTATCGACTGTGATGTATTTAAAGCCGGTATGCAAACCACACGCTTTTTGAATACCTTTGAGTGGAAAACCCAAAAGATTGAAGTGCTACAAGCCGGTATTCAAACCGCCGTGCAAGATGTCACAGGACGTTTGGGTTATTGGGATGTCGGTGTACCGCCATCAGGTGCGATTGATCCACTGTCTTTAAATGTCGCGAACCAACTATTAGGCAATGCACCAAATACCGCAGGTTTGGAATGTACGCTACAAGGCCCAAGCTTAAAATTCCATTGCGATAGCCAAATTGTACTCGCAGGTGGCGATATGCCATCGACTTTGGATGGCGTTCAAGTTCCAATGTGGCAAACCGTGAATGTGCGTAAAGGTCAGGTGCTAAAATGTGGCAAGATCGCCACAGGTTGCCGTACCTATATCGGGATTAAAGGTGGTCTGAATGTGCCTGAATATTTAGGCTCACAAGCAACCTTTACCCTAGGTCAGTTTGGCGGTCATGCCGGGCGTAATTTACTCATTGGCGATATGCTTCCAATTACGGCATTTACATCGACTGAAACTAGAGCATTAGCACCTGAACAAATCCCTGCATTCTCAAATACATGGGAAATTGCGGTGATGTATGGTCCACATGGCGCACCTGACTTCTTTACCAAACGTGATATTGATTCGTTCTTTGCGCAAGAGTTTGAAATTCACTTTAACTCAAGCCGTACAGGTGTGCGTTTAATTGGTGAAAAACCTGAATGGGCGCGTACCGATGGCGGTGAAGCAGGTTTACATCCATCGAATATTCATGACAATGCTTATGCCATTGGTGCCATCGACTTTACAGGCGATATGCCAATTATTTTGGGGCCAGATGGTCCAAGTTTAGGTGGATTTGTTTGTCCGGCGGTGATTGTCAGCTCAGAACTGTGGAAAGTGGGTCAGTTGAAAGCAGGCGACAAAGTCAAATTTGTGCCTGTCAGCTACCATCAAGCCAGCATTTTAAATGAAAAATATCATGCCATGCTGAATGCTGAAAACACGGCATTGGTAAACTTTGATGAAGCCTTTTATGCAGAGAAAAATACTTTAGAAACACCCATCTTAGATACTTTAAAAGCTGAAAATGGTGCGCCTGATGTGGTGTATCGTCCTGCCGGCAATAACTATATGTTGGTGGAATATGGCGAGTTGGTACTTGATTTAAACCTGCGTTTCCGTATTCATGCACTGATGCAATGGGTCAAAGATCAAAATATTCAAGGCATTATTGATCTAACACCGGGTATTCGTTCCCTGCAAATTCACGTTGACTCGACCCAGCTTGATCAGATTGATTTATTGCGGATGCTTCAAGTTGCAGAAGAGCAATTGCCTGATGTGACCGAGATGCAAGTGCCATCACGTACCGTGTATTTACCACTGGCTTGGGAAGATTCACAAACGCAATTGGCTACTGAACGCTATATGCAAACGGTAAGACATGATGCACCGTGGTGTCCTGATAACGTGGAGTTTATTCGCCGTATTAATGGTTTAGACTCTAAACAAGCCGTGAAAGACATTGTGTATAGCACCAATTATTTGGTCATGGGTTTGGGTGATGTGTATTTAGGTGCACCTGTGGCAACACCACTTGATCCGCGTCAGCGTTTAGTCACGACCAAATACAACCCTGCACGGACATGGACACCTGAAAATGCCGTGGGGATCGGCGGGGCGTATATGTGTGTATACGGGATGGAAGGTCCGGGTGGCTATCAGTTTGTCGGTCGTACTTCGCAAATGTGGTCACGTTACCGTAAAAACCCAGACTTTGAACAAGGTATGCCGTGGTTATTACGCTTCTTTGATCAAATTAAGTTTTATGAAGTATCTGAAGCTGAACTCATGCACATGCGTGAGGACTTTAAAGCAGGTCGTTTAAAACTGCGTATTGAAGACGGTGTATTGAACTTAAAAGAATACAACGACTTCTTAACGGAAAACCAAGAGTCGATTACTGCCTTTAAAGCAGTGCAACAAGCCAACTTTGATGCAGAGCGCCGTCGTTGGCATGAAGCAGGACTTGCAGAATATGTGTCTGAAAGCCTAGATGCGGTAGATGATGGCGAAGGTGTAGAAGTGCCTGAGGGGGGGTGTGCGGTGGAATCGCATATGCCAGGTTCAATTTGGAAAATTGAATGTCAGTCAGGGGATATTGTGGAAGAAGGGGCAACGCTTGCGGTGATTGAAGCAATGAAGATTGAGATTCCGATTATCGCACCTGAGCGTATGCGAGTGGATGCGATTACCATTGAAAAAGGGCAAACGGTAAAAACAGGACAGGTGTTATTTACGTTGGCGCCAGTAGCTTAAAGAATCCTCCCTAACCCTCCTTTTTCAAAGGAGGGAATTTCCTCTTTTTATTCTTGCGCTATATATAGCTCAGGGTTAGGGAAGATTAAGACCGTCCATAAGGGTGGTTTTTTATACTTTGAATATTAGTATTCAGGTTAAATATATGATCAATTAAAAATAATAGCTTTAAATAAATATTCATTTTTAATCCCAGCTCCCTAGGGAGCTGGGATTACCTAAAAAAATAAATGAAGAGTTATTACTAACGTCTACATGTTTGGGTATGCGAGCCAATGCCTCACACAACTATCCAGATTACATATTGGGATAGGAGAAAGGCACGGCTTCGCAAGAATTATCTTAATATTACATATTAGGATAATTCGGACCACCACCACCTTCCGGTGTTACCCAGGTGATGTTCTGGGACGGATCCTTGATGTCACAGGTCTTGCAGTGCACACAGTTGGCTGCATTGATCTGGAAGCGCTTGGAACCGTCATTATTTTCCATGATTTCATATACACCCGCCGGACAGTAGCGCTGAGCTGGCTCATCCCATTTCGGCAGGTTCACTTCAACCGGGATGGACGGGTCAGTCAGTTTCAAATGCGAAGGCTGGTTTTCTTCATGGACCGTGTTCGATACAAATACAGAAGACAGGCGGTCAAAAGTCAGCTTGCCATCCGGTTTTGGATAGTTCGGCTTGAAGTTCACTGCATCGACAGTTTTTAATGCCTTGAAGTCGGGTAGCAGGTCGTGCAGGGTAAATGGCACTTTAAACACATTCTGGTCGATGAAGTTGAATGCACCTCCCATCCATTGACCGAACTTGTGCATCGCCGGACCAAAGTTACGCGAGCTGTACAGCTCTTCTTTCAGCCAGCTATGGTTGAACTTGTCGGTATAAGCAGTCAATTCTTTTACGAAGAAGTCTTCGCCTTCAGTTACACGCGCAACCGCAAGATCACCACCTTTTTCTACACCGAGAGCAATCGCTTCAAATACCGCTTCACCGCAGAGCATGCCGGATTTCATCGCCGTATGTGAGCCCTTGATTTTGGCGAAGTTCAGGAAGCCTGCGTCATCACCAATTAAAGAACCGCCCGGGAAAGTAAATTTCGGCAGCGAGTTAAATCCACCTTTGGTCACGGCACGGGCACCATAGGAAATACGCTTGCCACCTTCCAGATACTGCTTGATTAGCGGATGGGTTTTCCAACGCTGCATTTCCATAAATGGATACATGTGGGGGTTTTCATAAGAAAGATCTACGATCATGCCCAGGGTCACCTGGTTGTTTTCAGCATGGTAGAGCCACCAGCCACCACTCGAGCTGGTTTCATTCAATGGCCAGCCAGCACCGTGCATCACCAGACCCGGTTTGTGCTTGGCAGGATCGATTTCCCATAGTTCTTTAATGCCGATACCGTAATGCTGTGGATCTGCATCTTTATCCAGGTTGAATTTCTGGATCAGGCGTTTACCTAAATGACCACGGCAACCTTCTGCAAAAATCGTATATTTGGCATGCAGTTCATAACCTGGGGTAAAGTTATGCGTTGGTTCGCCATCTTTACCAATGCCCATGTCACCCGTCTGGATACCTTTGACTGAACCATCTTCATGGTAAAGGATTTCAGAGGCAGCAAAGCCTGGGAAGATCGAGACTTCCAGTTCTTCTGCTTTCTGGCCTAACCAGCGCACCACGTTGCCCAGTGAGATGACATAGTTGCCATCGTTATGCATGGTTTTAGGCACCATCCAGTGCGGAGCTTCTTGTGATTTTTCATCAGAGAGTAGGAAGAAGGTTTTGTCTTCAGTCACTGGGACGTTTAAAGGTGCACCTTGTTCTTTCCAGTTCGGGAACAGCTCGTTCATGGCACGCGGTTCAAGTACAGCACCAGAAAGAATATGAGCACCGACTTCGGAGCCTTTTTCCACGACACAAACGGACAGATCATTCAGGTTGTTTTCAATTGCAAGCTGACGGATTTTGATCGCAGCAGAAAGACCCGCAGGGCCTGCGCCTACGATGACTACGTCAAACTCCATCGATTCTCTTGTAATATCTTCCATAATATAAAATCCAATTTCGCTATGCGATATTTATAGCATTATCTAAATCGGTTATGAAGCTTATTTTTGATCTTTTTATTTGAAATAGGACTTCATCTATTTTTTAAATCTTATCTATTTCATAGCATTAAAAAGGTTTGCTGCAAATTCTAGTTAAAGTAGGAAGATGTGTAGACTGAGTATTCAATAAAAAGAGCGACTTAATGTCGCTCTAATAATTATTTTTTTATATGTTATTGAGATTCATCGCAATATTATTCACCATGTGAATCAGACGCGGTCCAATTTCATTTTCCAGTTTTTCCTGATTGAGCAGATAACTTGGTGCACCGCAGTTAAATGTTAAAATTCCATGTTTGGGATGAATCAGTGGAACTGCCACGGAATTTACATCTTTTGCCCAGTCACCTAAAGACAGACAGTAGCCATAATCCTGATAATCACGGATTGCACGTTCCAGATTACGCTTGATGGTTGGCCACTGATCTTCGTTTCTTTTTTTGATGGCATCAAATAAATATTCGCGTTCCTTCACATCCATCGCTGCCAGACAGGCCCGTCCCATGGCACTGCTATGAATCGGTAAAGTCGAACCGACAGGGCGGCGCATGGTTAGCGTCGATTCTGTATGTACCACTTCCAGATAAATCATGCTCAAACGGTCACGGGTAGCCATTGCCACAGGGGCTTGGGAATAGCGTGACATTTCTTCCATAAACGGATAAGCCTGAGTCCGCGCAGAAATATTACTCAAAGCTGCATAACCCAAAGCCAATACGCCAACATCCAACAGATATTTCGTGGTATTCGGTAGTTGTTTTAAATAACCTAAAGAAACCAGGGTGCTGGTAATACGGGCCACAGTTGGCTTGGGTAAGTTGGTTAATTGTGCAATTTCCTGATTGCCAAGTAATTGATTAGTCGCTGAAAAGCAACGCAAGATTTCCAATCCACGCGCAATAGACGCAATAAATTGAGGATTATTTTCTCTATGAATATGTGAAATCGGATCTAAACGGATTTCATCAAAGTTGGGAATTTCACCAGTTTTATTTTTTGTCATGGTCAGGGCAATTAAAGTTAAATTAATGAATATGATAGCAACATAATTTCACGATACAAAATAAAACACTTCTACAAAAGATAAAATATAGGAAAAAGTGCCGAAATTATTTGTGGTCGAAAAGAATCCTGTTACCCAACTTTGAAGACAATATAAAATCATCTAGTTTTTTAGGTTTAACACGTAGCCAATATATTTAAAAAGTTTCGATTTCTCCGAAAGAGTCAGTGATCGATAAATATTACAGCAAGAAAAAAGGTTTAATTATCTATTCAAAAAAACTGATAAATAGAATAATCACTCATCAAAATATTTCGTATCGTGAAATTAAATATTAAACACAAATCAACTGGAACACCAGAAAAATTTCATTTTTTAGTTAAAATATAAAATTTTTAATAATTTCACTTGCTCAAAATGATTTTATATGATTATTTATTTCGTAATACGAAACAAAAATAAGGGTAAAGGAATTTACCTAAATTATATCCATGGAGATTCATATGATTCGTGATCCGGAAATGCTCGACCAACTTCTGTCAACGATTCGCGATTTTGTAAAAAATGAACTGGTGCCTCTTGAGCATGAAGTAGAAGAGAACAACGCCATTCCTGAACATATTGTGGAACAGATGAAAGAGCTGGGCTTGTTTGGCCTGACGATTCCAGAAGAATATGGTGGTTTAGGCATTACCATGGAAGAAGAAATTCTGGTCGCGATGGAGTTAGGTCATACATCAGCTGCATTCCGCTCTTTAATTGGTACTAACAACGGCATTGGCTCAAGCGGCATCATTATCGACGGTACAGAAGAACAAAAACAGAAATATTTACCGCGTTATGCAACGGGCGAAATTATTGGTTCATTCTGTTTGACCGAACCGGATTCCGGCTCAGACGCTGCTGCTTTAAAAACCAGTGCAGTCAAAGACGGCGATTATTATATTTTAAACGGAACTAAACGCTTCATCACCAATGCACCACGTGCCACGACATTTACCGTGATGGCACGTACCAATCAAGAGATTAAAGGTGCTAGCGGTATTTCAGCATTTTTAGTTGAAGCAGGCACGCCTGGTTTAAGCCTAGGTAAAATTGACAAGAAAATGGGCCAGCATGGTTCCTATACCTGTGATGTGATTTTTGATAACTGTAAAGTGCATAAAGATCAGCTGATTGGCGGTGTAGAAGGAATTGGCTTTAAAACAGCTATGCGCGTTCTGGATAAGGGCCGTCTGCACATTGCCGGTTATAGCGTGGGCATGGCAGAGCGTATGCTGGAAGACGCACTTAACTATGCAGTGGAACGCAAACAGTTTGGTCAGCCCATTGCGAATTTCCAGCTGATCCAAGGTATGTTGGCAGACTCCAAAGCCGAGATTTATGCAGCCAAATGTATGGTGCTGGATGCTGCACGTCTGCGTGATGCTGGCCAAAATGTTACGACTGAAGCCTCTTGTGCCAAAATGTTTGCAACTGAAATGTGTGGTCGAGTAGCTGATCGCTGTTTGCAGATTCATGGTGGAGCGGGTTATATCAGTGAATATTCAATTGAACGTTTCTACCGTGATGTGCGTCTGTTCCGTTTATATGAAGGAACCACACAAATCCAGCAAATTATTATTGCGCGTGAAATGATTAAACAAGCAACCGCCTAATCTCATAATTTTAAAATAAGGAAATATTAAAATGACGACAAAAATTAGATTTGATTGGCAAGACCCGTTTTTAATCGAACAGCAACTGACGTCAGAAGAGCGTATGATCCGCGATGCAGCGGCAGCGTACTGTCAAGACAAACTGATGCCGCGTGTACTGGAACAGTTCCGCCATGAAAAAACCGATCCGGCTATTTTCCGTGAGATGGGTGAACTTGGTCTGCTAGGCCCAACTATTCCTGAACAGTACGGTGGTGCAGGTTTAAATTATGTCAGTTATGGTCTGATTGCCCGTGAAGTTGAACGTGTCGATTCAGGTTATCGCTCAATGGCCAGCGTACAAAGCTCTCTGGTGATGGTGCCAATTAATGAATTTGGTTCTGAAGAGCAAAAGCAGAAGTATTTACCAAAATTAGCAACCGGTGAGTATATTGGTTGCTTCGGCCTGACCGAGCCGGATCATGGTTCGGATCCGGGCAGCATGATTACCCGTGCCAAAAAAGTCGAGGGTGGTTACCGTTTAACTGGCGCAAAAATGTGGATTACCAACAGCCCGATTGCTGATGTATTTGTAGTTTGGGCTAAAGAAGTTTCTGCCGAAGGTAATGTCGGTGACATTCGTGGCTTTATCCTAGAAAAAGGCTGGGAAGGGCTTTCTGCTCCAGCGATTCACGGTAAAGTGGGTCTACGTGCCTCGATCACCGGTGAAATTGTAATGGATAACGTCTTTGTTCCAGAAGAAAATGCATTTCCGGAAGTTCGCGGTTTAAAAGGGCCTTTTACCTGCTTGAATAGTGCACGTTACGGGATTGCCTGGGGTGCCATGGGAGCTGCAGAGTTCTGCTGGCATACCGCACATCAATACACCATGGACCGTAAACAGTTTGGTCGACCACTCGCTGCGAATCAGCTGATCCAGAAGAAACTGGCAGATATGCAAACTGAAATTGCACTCGGTTTGCAGGTGGCTTTACGTTTTGGCCGCATGAAGGATGAAGGCATTGCTTCAGTTGAAGGTACATCACTGATCAAGCGCAACAACTGCGGCAAGGCACTGGATATTGCCCGTTTGGCCCGTGACATGATGGGTGGAAATGGCATTAGCGATGAATTCGGTGTAGCCCGTCATCTGGTTAATCTGGAAGTGGTAAATACCTATGAAGGTACCCATGATGTACATGCCCTGATTTTAGGTCGTGCACAAACCGGAATTGCAGCCTTTTGCAACTAAACCTGAGATCTACCTCTAGCCAGCATTGCTGGCTAGATTGTTTTCGGGGTTAAGAATCGCGGCTTAATCACATCTTTCAATGTATTGCTATGTGATTTCTATAGAGCAACTTTATCAAAAACTTTGAAAATCATTTTTATACCACCTGGTTCAAGCGTGGTAATGATCAGCAAATATTCTATATTTCACCTAAATAATTAAGTGAAATATGCATTTTAAAAAGGCACAGGAGTGCCGAAAAGTAGAAAGAGCATTATGGATACGATCAGTTCACAACAACACCCAGTGGAAGGTGGAAACGAACCCAAGCAAAGAGTCTGGATTCTGGCCTTTATCTTCTCATTTTTGGCATTACTGGTTGATGGTGCTGATATTGCATTATTAGCCTACAGTCTGACCAGTCTGAAACAAGAGTTTTCATTAAGTAATATGCAGGCCGGTGCTTTAGGAAGCTGGACACTTGCAGGGATGGCTATCGGCGGTTTTTTTGGTGGCTGGGCTTGTGACCGTTTTGGCCGGGTTCGTGTGATCGTCATTGCAATCGCATTGTTTTCTTCATTAACTTTCTGGTTAGGATTCGTGGAAAGTTATGATCAGTTCAAATGGCTGCGCTTTACGTCTGCAATTGGACTAGGTGCTCTATATATTGCCTGTAACACACTCATGGCAGAGTATTTACCCACCAAATATCGCTCTACAGTATTGGCAACGCTTATGACTGGCTGGACTTTAGGCTCGGTGGTCGCAACTGTTCTGGCTGGATGGCTATTGCCTGAATTTGGCTGGCGATACCTCTATTATATTGCCATTATTCCAATTGTACTGGCCTTCGCGATGTACTTCTTGGTGCCTGAACCGAAAGCCTGGTTAGATGCGCGTAAAGCACGCCTGGATGCAAAAGCCAGTGGTATTCTGCAGGAAAAACCAAAAAATACTTTTAAAATGATTTTTGAAGATGCACTTAGCCGTCGCATGTTTATCCTCTGGTCCTTCAGTACCGCATTTTTACAGTTTGGCTATTATGGAGTCAGCAACTGGCTACCGGCGTATTTAGAGACTGATCTGGGAATCAAGTTTAAAGAAATGACCATGTATATGATCGGGACTTTTCTGATCATGATGTGTACGAAAGTCATTGCTGGTTTTATCGCTGACCGGATTGGCCGTCGTGCGGTATTTGCTTTCGGCACCATGGGTACGGCGATTTTCATTCCAGTGATTGTTTTTGGAAATACGCCAGATAACATTCTTTGGTTGATGCTGTTCTTCGGCTTCCTATATGGCATCCCCTACGGTATTAATGCCACTTATATGACAGAAAGTTTCTCGACCAAAATCCGCGGAACAGCCGTGGGCGGTGCCTATAACGTTGGTCGTTTAGGTGCTGTTTTCGCTCCCTTGACCATTGGCTATTTTGCTCAAGGTGGTTCCATTGGTACCGGTTTATTGATTATGGGGATTGCCTATTTTCTTTGTGGTCTGATTCCCGCGTTTTTTATTAAAGACCGTTTATTTGACCCACAAAAAGCCGATTAATTGATAGATCCAACATTTTATAAAGACAGGAAGATGCTAGGAAGCAATTGCATGAATAAAATTACACAGGACATCGAAACTATACTCAAGCAGATTCCAGACGGCGCACATATTATGACCAGCGGCTTCGGTCTGGCAGGACAGCCAATCGAGCTGATTGAAGCGCTGATTGATATTGGTCCGAAAGACTTAACCATCATTAATAATAATGCTGCTTCTGGTGACAGAGGCCTAACCAATCTGTTGTTATCTGGGCTGGTCAAGAAAATGATCTGTTCATTCCCGCGTGCCAATAATTCCAAAGTATTTGAAGAGCTGTATAAAGCTGGAAAAGTAGAGCTAGAACTGGTTCCGCAAGGGAATTTAGCTTGTCGAATTCAGGCAGCGGGTGCAGGTCTGGGCGCTATTTTTACGCCTACAGGTTTTGGAACCAAAATTGCTGAAGGCAAAGAGACCCGTCATATTAATGGCAAGGACTATGTGCTGGAATATCCAATTTATGCGGATTATGCCTTGATTTATGGCAATCAGGCGGACCAATGGGGCAACTTGACCTACCGTAAAGCAGCGCGAAACTTTGGTCCTTTAATGGCAAAAGCAGCTAAAACCACCATTGCCCAAGTACACGAAATTGTTGAACTTGGCGATCTAGATCCTGAGATTATCGTGACACCGGGTATTTTTGTGCAGCATGTGGTGAAGGTAGGAGATATTAAATAATGGCTATTCAAAAACGTACACGTGAGCAGATTGTAGAAAAAGTTGCACAGGATATTCCCACCAGTTCTTATGTGAATCTTGGTATTGGTTTGCCGACACGCGTTGCCGGTTATTTAAAGCCTGAACAAAATATTATTCTGCATTCTGAAAATGGTGTTCTGGGTTTTACCGCTTTAACAGATCCTGAGCTGGCAGATGATGATCTGATTAATGCCGGTAAAGAACTGGTGAGTATGCTAGATGGCGGCAGTTTTATGAACTCTGCGGATTCTTTCGATATTATGCGTGGTGGCCATTTGGATTTTTGTATTATGGGTGCATTTCAGGTCGCAGTGAATGGTGATCTGGCTAACTGGCACACCGGGTCACTAGATGCAGTACCTGCGGTTGGCGGGGCGATGGATCTAGCAGTGGGCGCACGTTGTGTCTATGTCTGTATGGAACATGTCACTAAAAATGGTGAGCCTAGAATTGTAGAAGCACTGACTTATCCAATTACTGGTAAAAACTGTGTAGACCGAATTTATACTGACTTATGTATCATTGAGCTAAAAGATAATCAGGCTTGGGTAGTGGAAATGGTCGATGGCCTAAGTTTTGAAGAGCTACAGCAAAACACCGGTTGTAAGTTACTTGATGGTCGCGCTACAGAGAGCTTAAAATTATCAGTTTAATAATTTAAAGAAATGGGTGGTGTTTCAAAAAGTATGCTGAAAAAAAGCAGGTTGGATTTTGATAAAATAGAGAAATGCGAATAACTCTAGAAATCAAGTGTCCAGCCTGCCTAAGTGACAGTATAAAGAAAAATGGCACAAA
>NZ_PQLP01000028.1:0-39100 GCF_002918965.1 Acinetobacter sp. ACNIH3
ACTATCAAAGTTAGAGCTGTGTATGTTACGGAAGATAAAGTTATCAACCATATCAAGCCACTGTTCGCCTTGTGTGAGTTGGGAAGGAGTATCTACGCCACTTGGTACTGACTTGAACCATAAGCTAACAGGAGATGTTGTACCGCTATATACGCTTGATACTAAGAGTTGAATACCTTCACATGCTGTTGTGTCGTATAACTCATTTCTTGCTGTTTTACGTTCTTGTTCTAGTCCTGATGCTGTTACGTCTTGAAAGCTTTGTTGACGTTCAGGAGCGCAATATTTGTAGCAGTCACGCCAGGTTGTTTCATGCTTTACACGTTCAGATTTAAGTTGAGACAAACGCTTTAATATTTGTTGTGCGTTCAATCTCTTTAAGTCCCTGTTTTCGTATTACTCGAATTGTTGCTGCCAGTATTATTGACCTGGTTGTATAGGTTGCTGATTACTGTGTTCTTGCCAAGTAAGCCACCAAGTACCGAGCTTTGCTTATATTTACGTCTTGAAGCTGTGTTTTCATTCGCTTCTTTCTGAGCCAGTTCTTTAGCTTTACGTTCAATCTCTTCTGGTGAGTCTTGTTTCTGAACCTTTGGTTTTGATCCCATTATTAATGTTCCTTTGATTATTTTATTGTTCTGTTGTTGGGCGTTTATGCAGGCTTCTTGTCCTTCGGATCAAGCCAATACGATGAAGCTGTATTGTCTTGAGCAGAGCCAAGATCCTGAACGCTTGTCTAGGTGCGTCTTACCGTTCTGTGTGTTCTAAAAGATACGCGGCATCTAAGTTGCAAAATGCGTGTGCGTGTACGTGCGTACATAGGTATATAGAAGGGCAATCTAATTCTTTATCTAGCACTTGGATCTATGCAGTCTTTTCTTTAGTTCTTGTTATTGTTGTACTGTAGTCGTTGTATTTATAAGTATTAGATATTCTCTTTTTTAAAAGGTTAAATGTCTGTTTTAAATACAGATCTTGTTTATTTTTATTATATTAATAGCTGTATTAATAGAGCTATTAAAGAAAGCTCAGGATAGAAAGAGATAAACTAAACTGAGCTAAAAGGGGATCGAACAGCCTACCTAGATAAGCTGCAAGTTAAGGATGAAATAAAGGATATATAAAATGACTGACCTAGTTTTTATTATTACTCTTATTCAGCCTAAGTCGTTCTAAATAAGCAAGTTTATCATAACATAATTTTATATATTTGTCAACGTTTAATAACTATGGGTAATATGCCAAAGGCTCATCTCTAGAACATGATGGGTTTATATCCACTGACTCTAAGCCATCGTATAACTGTTTAATCCGATCAATTTCACTATCTATATCTAAATGAATATAGTTAGCCTCAAAAATTGCATCTAATTTATTTGGATCTATCTCCCTTAAAAAAGCTAATCGCTTTAATGAAGTTAAGGTTGAACATACTGACTCAGAATATTCACTTGCAAAGTAATCATCCACTACAATCTTCTGGGTAATTACATCAGTACTACTATTAGCCTTTTCTACAGTTTTAAGGTAAGCCTGATAAGCTTCATTAATGTTTCCTAAAAAGCCACCTGGGATATTTTCACTTGTGAGATCTTCAAGATCAATCATTTCTTCAGGAGGTCCTACATAAGGTCCATCTGTATTACAATCTCTTCTGACATCGTAAACTTCACTATTAAACGCTTTTGTTGAATATAATTCTTTTAAAATTTTCTTAGACTCTTTAATATTTTTCCTAGCTTCTTCTAAATGTTTATAAGGTTCACTTTGCTCTAACCTATCCTTATAAAATAAATAAGTATTGCAAACCGACTCTCTAACCCTATTCACGTCCCCTGTTTCAGTAGCATATTCTAAATCTTCATCTACAATTTTTTTCGGTTCTTCCATCTCAGAAATATATTTAAAATATTCGTCATTTGACAATGATTTATTACTTCCACATCCAATCAATAGAGCAGTTGCACATAAAATTAAAGTTTTTTTCATGTGATAAGTTCAGTTAGTTTTTTAGAAATTGAACTATAACATTCTGTTTTATAGCCGTTAAAGCTTATTTTTGGTTTATAGTGAAATTCTTGCATTTCTGTTTTGAACTTTACTTCCAGGTCATAGACTGCTTCTGCTGTATCAGGAAGTTCGAGTAGGATTTCCCATTCGTATGGCATAGCTTTAACAGTACCGTATCGAGTTAATATGTTATTGACTGTGATACCGAGCTTATAGAAAGACTCTTCCTTATCCCAACACTTGATTAAGTAGAAGATTGGTTGACCACCATTTTGAACAGCTTGATCTAGAAAGGTTTGTCGTTTACATCCCTTAATCTTCATTCTGTTTAACTGCCTTTTTAGTACGAGGTTTCTTAGCTGTACTAATAGCTCTATTTGAGGTTTTAGCTTTAATGGAAGGTTTGTCTGTACCGATTAGTTTTGATTGTTCTTGAACGATTTGAGATGCATCTAGAGCGTTATAGATACCTATCTCATGAGTAGTAATAGAAAACAGTTCAGGATGTTTGAAATAGGATTCAAATAAAGGAATAGGAATAGTTGGTCCATTGAAGATAAGTTTTAGTTTGGTTGTATCTGTAAATTCAGGAATGATGTCTGAATATGTGACAAGTACGAGCTTGTCAGCTTGATAAATTTTATATACTGAATACATAGTTTCTCTTTTTATTAGTAGTTTTATTTATTATTTTTGATGTTCTTTTAAGCCTTCGGCTTATAGGTTTTATGGTTGTTTAGTATAACTATTTGTTATAGGAAAACAAATAACACATTAACATTTTTTATATACTTTGTCAACTTCTATAACTTTAAGGAATAAGAATACCTATTCTACATAGGCTATTTATTACGGTTATCAATAGCATTTTGAAATGATTGGCTACATTCTAAGTAGTGGCGTTCTTCAAAATCAGAGATAGTTTGTTTCTTCATTGAATGATCAGAATATACAGATACCGTATAAGCATCCTGAACAATAGAGAAGATCTGTTTTTCTTCTCTTTCTCTTGCATCTTGATTGGTCATTTTGACTGTGACTGACATTAGCTTTTCTGTAGCTTCTGAAGCTTTTATACCTAATTGTCTGTAAGTTTGAGCTAGAGACGCTATTGTTGCAGCTTTTTTACAATTAACCTGAGCTAATTCATATACAGATTCAGAATAAACAGAAGTTCCAGTTAAAAATAATAGTATAGATAAACCTATCTTTTTCATATTTAATAAATAATTAAAAATATTCAATTTAATTCTATTTGATTTGTATTGAAAAATAAACAGCATACGAAACAAGTTAGCAGGGCAGTCAGTTCAATGTTTGATATGGATACGTGCCTGTTAAGGTACGGATACAGATTAAAGATTGATTACTGACTGTTAAAGGTAAAGTCATGTTTGTGTCCGATAGGATACAAATATGGTTTTAGCTTGTTACTTCTAATTTATAAAGTGTGGTTTCAGTGGCTTTGCATAAGAGTAGGAACGGAACGTCAGTTCTGTTTCTGGTCTTATCACTGAATACTATTAGAATGGAATGAGATCTGAAGCTCCTTAGAGCTTTAGATTGAATGGTTATTTATTGCTTAATCCTTTTATTCTTTAAAAACAAGAAACAACAAATTCATATCTATTGATAACTTCTACTTTTCCATTACCCTACTTGTAATAGTAATGCAGAAATGTCAAAAAAATTAGACAATTTTATTTATAAAACCACTTAAAAACCCAATACTTATATGCTTATTTTAGATTTTAGACACTGTCTAATTTTTTTAGAACATCTTTTTAATTTAAACTTTGAGCTGTAGTTGTATCCCTTCCTTCTCTCCAAACTAACCTACCTTACATTTTTATAGCCATATATATTATTATATAAAGGGCTGTGTGAAAAAAAGTGTAAATATTTTCTCTTAAACACATGATTTCTCTAGTAAACGTAGGGAATATTCCAATTTTTAAAAAAGTGTAAAAAGTGAAAAGACATATCTAGCTCGAAACTTTACGAAGTATAGCGAGTGATAACGAAGCTATGCTGAAGTAAATGTTTGAGCAAACAAACGACTGAACCAAATTAGCTATTGTTCCAGGAAGAGCAGAGTGCGTTAGTTATGCCTAGTGAATCTGTCTAGTTAAGGTTGAAATTAGTTTTACATTTTTTTGTATTTGAAATATATCAATCAAACACTTAATAAAACTAAGCTAGGGGGCTGTGTGAAATAAAGTGTTGACATACAATTATCATTTTGGTACGATAAGCAACATGGGGAGCAGGAGATCAGATCCTTTTAAATTCCTGCAACAATTATATAAATGACACAAAGAAATAAGACCTAACTAGGTATCCTTTTAATGAACTTACAAGATTTAATTATCAACTCAACATCTACAATCTCTCAAAATAAAGAAGAAAATTCAATCACTATCTTTGCAGGTCATAGTAAAGAAAAACTTTCAAATCTAATTAAAGACTTTCCCGATAACTGCTATGTAAACAAACAAATTACAGGCTGTGGGGGTACAACGCTTGTCCTTAGAAACGCTGTAAATTATGTTGTATTAGTACCATATATCAACCTTCTTAAATCCAAAGTTGCTGATAACCAAGACATTGTTGATCTGATTGGTGTATATGGTGAAACTGATTCAGAAGAAATTACAGCTTATTTAGAAAGTGGGGCAGAGCCTAAAAAGATTGTTTGTACTTATGATTCCCTTCCAAAACTTCTAAGAACAAAAGGCTTCAATCCAAAAGCTTTCAAACTATTAGTCGATGAAGCTCATACATTAGTCAATTTAGGATCATTCAAAGCTGCTACATGCGAGTTCGTACTGCAAAATTATACAAAGTTTGCATCATACGTATTTTTAACTGCTACACCAACGAAACGTGAATATTTCCCTGAAGCTCTAATCAATGTGCCTTTATGTACTATTCAATGGGATGATGTAAGAAATGTTAAATTCAACCTTCAAAATATTGAGCAAGGTATTGGTTTAAACAATGCATTGTTTGGGCTTTGCTATGACTATCTAATGCGTAAGATTGAAGGCAACGCACATATTTTCTATAACTCCGTATCTGAAATAGCTTCAGTATTAAACAAGCTTAAAGAAGTAGTAGATAAAGAAACAGGTAAAAACCTATTCGATCCTAATGACATTCGAGTTGTATGCTCTAAATCAGGTACGAATCAAAAAACTTTTAATAGCAGACTTGGTACTAAATGGGCTTCAATTGCAGACATTACTGATCCAGTTAGAAAGATTAACCTATACACTTCTACAGCTTTTGAAGGTGCAGATGTATTAGATGAGGAAGGGCAAACGTACATCATCATTAACGGTGTACGTGATGCAACTAAAGTTGACTTCCACGTATTAGTACCTCAAATTGTTGGTCGTATCCGTAATACCAAATATAACGAACATATCAATTTATTAGTCGCTAACCTTCCTGAAGCTGCAAGCTGTACTAAAGATGAATGGATGTCTACAGTTACTAAACGCATCCAAAACAGTAGAGATGTTTTGCACGATATTAGAGAAAGCAAAATGTCTGAAGCTAGTAAGACTCAGTTAATCAAAGCTGCTGAAGAGGACAAGTACACATTCAAGAATGAACAAGGTGAGCTTTATGTATCTGACGTTGCATTGAAAGCTGAATTACAAGCTTATGAAGCATTAGAAGCTACTTATGTAGTACGAGTTGTTGAAGGTGCAGAAATTAGTGATGAAGGCTATTCAGCATCATTTAGATCATTATTAACAGATGAATCTAAACACGTTCCATTCGCTCACAAGCCTAAAGGCATCTCTAAGTTCCTTACAGGGCATAGCCAATGCTTCTACGAAACAATGAAAGAATATTGTGAAGCTAGAGATGAGCAAAATGAAAAACTGTATAAGCTTGTAGATGCTAAAGATGACTATTTCAAAACAGCATACGATACGCTGAAGCATGAAACTATTCGTAAGCTTGAGTATCGTAAGCCAGCGATTGAACGTGCTATGAAGATCCACGATACAAAAAATGAAAATGCTACGGAAATTCCTACACTACTCAACCTGAAGAAAGATCAAGTTTATTTAAGAGCAGATATTAAAGCTAAGATTCAAGATATTTATGACAAGCTTGCTATTCCTGATAAAGCAAAAGCGACTGATATTACTAAATGGTATGAAGTTAAAGACACAAGACAAAATTCTAAGCCTGCTTTCAAAGTAGTTAAAATGTTGTAATCCTATTTTAGCCTGTAAACTCAGGCTATTTTATGGATTGCTTATCATATTTTATCAGCTGTTGCAATCTATATTTTAATTTGATATACTTCTCAACATAAAGAAAACAATAAAAACATTAGTGGGGCATAGTCAGCCCATATTTAAAAACCTCTCTGACTATAAACAAAACACAACTCAAAATATTAAGTCTGCATCCAATCAGGATTATAAGCGGACTCAAAATTATTTTATTCAAAGGATATAAATTATGACTTCATTATCATTACAAACTCAAAACTCTACACCATTTAATACAGCTATTATTACAGCTAATACTGTACCAACTATGACAAGCTTGGAAATTGTAGAGTTTATTAATAACCACAGACAAGCTAACGGAAATAATACTGTTTTAGCTCACTCAGATTTCATGCGTAAAGTACCTGAAGTTTTAGGAGAAGAGGGTAGCAGAAATTTTTCTGACACCTATACTCACCCACAAAACAAACAGACTTATCCATGTTATGTCTTCCAAAAACGTGAAGCTTGTTTAATGGCAATGTCGTACAGCTATGACTTACAAGCAGAAATCTATGATCGTATGACAGCAATGGAACAGATGGTACTTCAACCAAAACTACCAAGTAATTTCAAAGAAGCTTTACAGTTCTTAATTGAAGCAGAAGAGCAGAAAGAGCAACTAGCTTTACAAGTGGTTCAACAACAGCAAGTAATTGAAGTGATTCAGCCTAAAGCAGATGTATATGACATCATTGCTAATCGTGACAACACATACACCATAAGAGATACAGCTAAACTTCTTAAAATGCGTCCTAAAGATCTTACTGATTGGCTATTAGCTAACGGATGGATATATGGAAAGACTTCAGCAACTTACAAACCATTTGCTGCACATGACCGTAACCATTTAAAACTTGTAGCTTCAAATTATGGAACACAAGTACGAGTGACAGGTAAAGGCTTAGTTTGGTTAGCACGTAAACTGAAAGTAGAACTTGAATCTAGTGATTTTGAATAAGTTTAAGGGAGCATGGGAGGAACTAGATCAGTTCCTTTCAACCTATGATTTATCAATGCTAGTTGAGATGGACAAGGACCAGGTACATAGCCTATTGGAAGAGATTTATCCTGAAAGAATCTCATCAAAACGCATCATCAAATATAAAGACCACAAAAAGAAAGAACATACACATACTGAGTATTTCATTAACGCTGAAGAAGCTGAAGCAATACTCAAAAGGGCGAGGGAACTCAACATTCCCTTTAAAGATTAACCAGGACTAGGAATGAAAAAATTATCAAAAAAAGAGTACAACAACATCGTAAAAGCAAAGATCTTACAAACAGGTTTATATAACGGTAGGTCAGTTGAAGAAGCCGAAATAGACGATGAATTATTTGAACACTTATCAGACATCAAACAAGACTATAAGAAAGGCGTACTAACAGCCTTCAATGCTGATGCTGAAATAGCATACAACTTCCTTAAATACGAAAACGAATATGCAGATGACCTAGACATTGATTATGGTATTGATGATTTGTACGGATCATATTCAGACAACATGAAAGACATTAAAACTCACTTCGGGAGCTACTAAAATGGAAGCCGTACTAATCACTTATTTATTCACGATGTTTCTAATTTCACTACACTTAATTGACGTTAAGCTTGACGAGAAACATTCGATCTCACTATTACAATTAATTGCCCTTCAAGCTAGTGGAGCTAAAGGCATTTACTATAAAGACTGATTATCCTTTACCCTTGTTTCCTTAATTGGAGCAGGGGATTTTTTTACAACTCTAATTTAGATTTTAGCTTATTATATTTATAAACGAAATTTTCATTCCGCTTTCTTAATATTTTGAGTCCTTCTTCCACTTGTTCTAATTTTGCCTTTTTAACTTTTATATTATATTCCTGATCCTCAGTGTAGTTCGCTTCTGATAATCCAGCACTTATGATAGTTTGCCGTATATCGCTTATAGCTCCATAAAATTCTGCATAAAGAGATTCAAATTGCTCTTGATGTAAATTGTTTTTGTTATTACGGATACTGTCTCCTAGCTCATCTAATCTATTATAAATATCTTGTATTTTAAACATATCTTCAAAATCCTGTTCTGCCCCAAACATATCTGCATAATTATGTTTTTTAGAATTATTGGTAAGTTTATGAACATGACTAATCACTAATTGCATTATTGGCAATTGCTTGTCAAATAGCTTAATAGTTTGTACGGCTTCTTCAAATTTATATTGATTTTTCCAAGCATCTAAAGATGTAACAACAAAATATAGACCAACAATTGCAACCCATATTGCAAAAAAATCTGCATAAGGTGGAAATTCAAAGCACACATATTTATCACATAATTTGCTTATATATAATTCAACAAATGAATATGCATAGTAATAAGCAATAGTTAGAAAAACAGTCAGCCCGATAGATACATATATTTTGTCTTCTAGCTTCATAAAATCCCCAATCTAATACAGCACATAATACCCTTTTTCAAAATAAAGGAGATTATTCACTCTAAAATCTTTGCTTTTTGTACGTTGTACTCTTCTTCTGTGAGTATTCCTTCTACTTTTAATTCATGTAATTGCTTCAATTTACTAAATAATTCTGAATTTTCATTAAGATCATTTTTTCCTGATAAAAGTTTTTGATCACAACTTTTAATTATGATATTAAGTTTATGCTTCCATTTTTCCATTAGTTCTTCTGCTGGTTTTACGATAATACTGTCTCTAGCAAAACCAATATCTTCTTTTAAAAAAATTATTTCATGTGTAGGATGAGAAACATCATTTTTAATAATTCTTAATATGATATTTTTTACTTTCCCTTCTTTTTTTTCTGAAGTCAAAGCTCCGACAACTGCTCCAACTCCTCCAAAAAGTAATCCTCCTATTGCAGCAGAAACAGCTTGATTAGTTCTAACAGTTCGAGATATATTTAGACCGTCTATATAAGTTTCTATTGCATATATATCATTGAATTTTATTATGTATTCTTTTTTTTCTGAAGAGTAAAGCCAACAATTTTCCCATACTATAACTCTTTCATTTTCTTTATCAATTGCGATTAACTGACCATGCTGAGATACATAGTAATCATTTCGGTCAATATTATAAGATGCTTTAAAATCATTGGATATTTTATCTTTAAGTTCTATTCTTTCTCGACCTTGGCTAATACCTTTAAAAACTGCTACGATGATTACAATTATAACTACAATTATTATTAACTCAGCCATACAAAATCCTTCTAGTTCGCTCTTGCTATACTATAACTTATCTGTTTTTTATTAAACAAAAAATATAGTTGTTCTACTTATTCTTAAAGCTTACAATAGCTCTATTGTTAAAGGTAACAGAGCATAAATAATAATGATCTTTTGTATAGCCAATCAAAAAGGTGGAGTAGGTAAAACTACGATTGCTACAAACCTAGCTGTAGCTTTAAGTAAGAAAGGGGATACAGTTCTTGTTGATGCTGATGATCAACAATCTGCCGTTAAATGGTCAAAGCGTAGAGCTGAAAACAAGATTGACACAGAGCATCATAAAGGCGACCTGAAAAAAGTGCTGCTTGACCTGCAAAAGAAGTACAAATATGTAGTACTGGATGTAGCAGGGCGTGACAGTGAAGAGTTCCGTAGTGCCTTGCAAGTTGCAGATAAATTGATTGTACCGACTCAACCAAGCCAAGCTGATGTTGAAGTACTGCCTTTCGTGCTGAAGATGTTTAACACCTTCCAAAAGGTCAATGAAAAGCTTGAGCCGTATATTGTAGTAAATAAAGCTCCTTCAAATACGAAGTCAACTGAAGTTGCAGATTCAATTGAACTGCTACAAACACTACCTAAATTTAAGATATTGAATACTGTTATCCGTGACCGTAAGACGTTCCGTGATGCATCGGTACAAGGCTTGTCTGTAACTGAAATGAACAGCTCAAAAGCAAAAGATGAATTTAATGAGTTCTTGGTGGAGATCCTATAATGAGTAAAGAAAAACCAAAAATGGGATTTGGCGAAGAGCTTGAAGAAATCCAGGCTAATCCTGAAGCCACGTTAGAAGACGTTACAGATCAGCAGGTCGAATATACACGCAACCTAATGTACAAAATTATTCTTACACCTCATACAGGTGAAGTGAAGAAGCGTACACGTAAGGATCATGGCAGACTTGCATCCGTACCTTTGTACTATGAAGAAGAAAAAGTCTTGAAAGAAGCAGCAGGCTTTGTTGGTGAGTCATTGAATGACTTTATTCGTGATGTGGTTTTGAAAGAAGCGAGACGAGTTCTTGGTGCTGAAAAATTCAATGCTACGATGAATAACCCTCTTAACCAGACGAAGGTTAGATTGAGTGATGAAGAACATTTGAAACTCAGTGAACAGCGTAAAGCTGAACGTGAAAAGAATAAACCTTCAAAAGCACAGATCTACAGCGTATAAAAGAAAAGCTCCTTATGGAGCTTTTTTATTTTTAAGCAATTTTGTGGCGAGGAGTGATGCTCCAATTCCAATACCGAGTAATGGGTTGACGAGAGTAGTAACAGCCGCTGTCATTGCCAAGCCTGATGTTAGGTGATTGCCTAAAGATACTGCCCCTAACTGCATTTGTTCTTGAACATCGGTAACGTCCATATCAGGTTTTTGTGTTACCAAGCTTCTTACGGATTTTTTAAGTTCCAGTGAAATATGGTCTTCGAAATTAGTTGGTACAATTAACTGCTTTTGACTTTCTGAGTCGTTTTGTTCTTTCATTAAGTCATTTATGACGTTATACGATGTCTGGCTCATAAAAACGACTTCGTTTGCTTTAAGGTAGTCAGTTAATTCTTCCGTTACAGCAACAATCTTACTTGCTCTAGTACCAATCATCTCAGCCAAAATGGTTAGAAACTCCAAACTAACTGATGATTCACCTCTTTCAATTTTACCTACCGCTGCATGGCTCATGCCAAATTTTTCACCAAGTTCTCCCTGCTTTTTATAGCCAGCTTCTAACCTGATCTGGTTGATTACATAACCATTCACGATGTCCAATGTGCAAATTTTGCTCATTTAATCAATCTCTTATAACTTTTTAACAATCTATGATTGTTAGTATAATCAATACAAAAACAATGTGCAACTTTTAGTTGCATGAAATATTGAATAATGGATATTATGCATCACATCGGAGCGCAACGATACGGAAGTCCTGACAACATTCAGGCATAACTCAACAACCAATGAAAGGTGAAAAAAATGACAAACGCTTTAACTCAATTCGATGAACAAGAATTTGCACAGTTCCTAGCATGGAAAAAACAGATGGCAGAAGATCAGGCTAAAAAAGATGCTGAACGCCAGGAGCAAGAATCGCTTGATGCAATTAAGAAAGAGAGTTTCAAAATTGAAGATCTGGTCCAATCCAATGAAAAATTTCAAAAACTGAATGAGCAAAAAGTTAAGTTCGCTGAACTTTGTGATTTTACTTTTACAGACGCTAACCAAGCCTTAGTCGCAACTGTGTTCAGCTTTGCACAATGCCTTGCAGCGAATCAACGCACCACTGTTATGTTGAAAACAACTGATGCTTTAACAAAAGATTTCATGAATATTTACGGAGCCTGGGCTTATCGTACTACGATGCATGAAAAGCTGAATAGCACTGAAGCTTGTATGACTGCCAATGCAATGCCTTATTACAATACTTTAGGCACAACTTATGATGAGAAATTGAAAGAGCATTTCCGTACCCAGGCAGATGAATATAAACGTGGATCTCAGTATGTGGTTGCCCCTGTATCACTGCATCAATTCGCTACAACATCTAAAGACTTTATCGGTAGCTTTACAGTGGATCTTACAAAAGCATCCGATAAAAAAATTGATTGGACTGAAAATACACCTGAATTAAACCGTTTGCGGAATGATATTGATTCTGAGCAGTTTGAATTAATTTTTGAAATCCGTAAGGAAATTGAAAAGCGTATTCCCTTAATGACCAAACTTTTCAATATTTGTGAAGATGAAGCTGATTTTAAAAAGTATGCACTTATTTTGGCTGTAGCGACATTCTTGGATCTTGAGTCATTTAATGTGATTAAAAAAGCTGTTTTAGAAATGGCGAATAAAGTTGAAAATGGCAATATTGAATTATTTAAAGCTTCATTATCTGTTGCAGTTGAAAAATATAAATCTTGGAATCAAGAAAATATTTCAATTCATACATTGGCTGATTTAATTAAAGAGACAGATTTTGGTGAAATTGGTATTGGTCGTTTGAGTAGCTTCTTATCAAAAATTGAATTAAAAACAGATAGTGTTCGTTGTATGAATATCCCGACTCAAGGATTAGCAATCGCAACAATTGAAGAAAAGCTTGCAGCCTAAGATGAATAAAAACCAAGCCTTGATGACTGATCACCATTAAGGCTTATGCCCTACTGCCCTTTGAACTGTAGCAACACCCACACCAAACCTTTTAGCCACACTTCTAAAAGTCGAGCCATCTTCCTGCATGGCTTTTTGTATTTCTGAATAGTCTACTTTGCGCTTCCTGCCTTTATACAAGCCCTTCGCTTTGGCTTTAGCAATACCTTCCTTTTGACGTTCACGGATCATAGAGCGTTCAAATTCAGCGAATGCAGCAAGCATCTGGAACATAAGTTTATTCATTGCCGATTGTGCTACATCATGGCTGAAGGTCAGATTTTCTTTATGAAAAATTATGGTTATGCCACGATCATTCAGACTGTTCACAATGTCATTCAGGTCATTCGTATTACGTGCCAGGCGGTCAATACTGTGAACATGCACCGTATCCCCATCACGAAGGTATTCGAGCATAGCGTTCAATTGAGGGCGTTCACGGCTACCACCACTTGCCTTCTCTGTGAAGGTTTTATCAAGGTGGATGCCATCCAATTGGCGTTCCGTATTTTGTTCAATTGAACTGACTCGAATGTAACCGACATGATTAGGCATTTTGTACCGTTAGCTATTAGATTTATAGATACATATTGTACCGAAATAGAAAATTAAGTCTATAGATACGAATTTTTATATGATTTTACTAGGTCCTAAATTGTTCCGTTAGGCTATACTCTATAGTTACATAATTCGTGATTTAAAGAGACCTAGAAAAAGAGAAATGGTATTTATTTGAGCTAATCAAAGTTTCTCAACTTTGATTAAATAATAAGCGTTGAACGTGAAAAATCATAAAAAAAGCCCACCTTGGGGGAGGTTGGGCAAAAAAGAAACTACAGCATTGATTTCTATAGATAATTATAAACGCATTTCGTATAAGGTGTATTATGTTAATTTTAGATAAATTTAACTTTAATACTTAACAAACCTACCGTTATTTATCTGATTTAGTTCGATTACAAGGCTTACAGAGCATTTGCAAATTATCGTCTGTTGTTTTACCACCTTGAGACCAAGGGATAATATGATCTCCTTCCATTTGTTCTAGGCTAAAATGTTGATTACAACTTGGACATATACCAGATTGATTTTGATATGCTTTTTGCATTTGCTTGTCTTTAAAAGCTCTCAATGACAAATATTTTTCGTGCCCTGTTAATAAATACTGATATATCCCTTTTTTATTTTCAACTTCATCATCTTCAATCAAATCTGAAATTTTCTGCTCTAAAGCATTTTGATCTAGTATCTTATCTTTGTGTAAATTAAAAAGCTCACCCCATGGTAAACCTTGCATTAATTTTTTACGTTTATTTGGAAAAGTTGCACCAACCCATGTAATAACAGACTGAAAGTATTGCCATAGAGCTAAGGCATTAGGATCTTTCTGATGAACAGCCATATAACTTTCAATATTACCGTTATATTTAACTAAATCTGCTTTGGAAATCCAAGAAAGAGCTGTTTCTAAAAAATCTTGGCGAATAGGAGAGCCATTAAGATAGTCAGAACCTATTGCATATGCTGGACATCCAGTTTTACTGAAATACTTTTTAGCATCAGATACCCATGAGCCACTATATACTGCATTTCTTAATTCCTGTTTAAACAATGGCTTACCAGCAATATTAATAGTTTCAAACCATTTTAACTTTTCACTATCAGACCCAGTACAAACATAGACCATTAGTTTGTAGTCTAAAATTTGATCTTTCTCATCCTGAGTTAAATTATGAAAGTAGCGCATTTCATATGCAAAATCACCTTTCACATATTGGCAAATAGATATAGTACGTTGTTGACCATCAATAATTTCATATGTTCCATTATCACGAGTAGCCCAATACATCACATTTAATGGAAAGCCCTGTTTAACTGTATGAATAACAGCATTTCGCTCTTTTTCACCATAAACAAATTCACGTTGATATGGTGGGCGTACATCAAGCTCCCCATGATAAGCAGTAACCCCATTTTCAGCATTATCCTGATAATTATCAGTTAGCTCTCGAATGCTAATTTCCTTTAACTCAATTTCCATTCTTAGATTCCTGGAGTAAACGATTTTTAATTAAAATACGGGCATACACTTCTTTTGAATTAATAGAAAATCTCCTTCCATAATTAGGATTATCTTCTACATATCTATCAATTCCGATTAATTCAAATTGTTTAGGATTATATTTATCTAAGAATGTAATCGGCACTCCCATTACACCATCAAAATCCATAGGAATATCAACAACTTTATTTACATTAATAGCATTGTAGTTATCATATTTTGGATAGTCTTTTTCGTTGTATGAACGATATAAAATTAATTCTTCATGTCGTTTTGCATGTTCAAGATTCGTGAACCAACAAATATTTCCAAGGCTTCGCCATTTTTGCCCCGTTTCATCTTGCCAAAATCTTGTTTCTCTTGGCTCGTAATAATCAGGAACTTTAAACTTCATATCACCACTTTTATGACCAAGCCATAATTTATTATCTCGAATAAGTGAAAAGACTTCTTTATAAGTAATGGCATTTTGACTGCCAACAACTAAGAATGATTTTTCATGCTCAATTAATTGAGCTAGATATTCTCGAAATAATGAAAATGGTGGATTAGTTACAACAATGTCAGCTTCTTTAAGCAATTCAATACATTCATTAGAACGAAAATCACCATCACCCTTTAATGGTTGAACGTTGATTTCACTAATGTCAGGAATACCGTTACCATCTTTATCACCTGTGTAGGTGAGACAAATAGCTTGTTCACTGTCATTTTGACTAAATAAATCGGTTTCACGACTCTTATAGCAAGTAGCGATTAATTTCTTTAAACCTAAATGTTCGAAATTATAAGAAAAATAACGGAAGAAATTACTTACAAAAGGATCATCACAATTACAATAAACTGTTTTATTTTGGAAATGTTGCTTGTAGTGTTTTAATTCATTTTCTATATCTGTAAGTTGAGTATAAAACTCATCTTCTTTTGCTTTACTAGCTCTATGCAAATTAGAGTTTTTGCCTGTCTTAGTCACTATAACAACCTTTATAAATCCAATCTATACATCAAAAAAATCTTGAATCTTCTAAGTATAGTTCATCTCAATCTAATAGATTACTTATCGCTAAAAATTTCCGTTATAAAATTTATTTAACATAAAAACTCTTATGCGAAACTTAAGCTACTTTGGTAGTTTTTGCCAACTTTTTATAACTGGACTACTCAAAATTATAAGTTCTTTATCTACTATCTTAATATGAGCGTTCCCTTTCAGGTCGGGCTAACTGGCTTCGCTCAAGCCAAACGATGAAGCTGTTTGTCTTGCCCCTTCGGGCAGAATCCCTAACGCAAAAGCAAAAGCTTGGACTATGTTGAGTTGCATATCTACTCACTAACTTATCTACGACAACCAACATCATTGAACTTTATTTCAATCACTCACAATGTCAATTACGCAAGCTTCATTGACATTGCTCCTTGCTTGAAATTTTTTAAGTTCAATGGTTGTCGCAGCGATAAAGTTTGATGAAGGTTCAGATCAGATACCTTCTACATATTCCTTGAATAAGGATGTCGCTTCGCTCCGCTAAAAAGCTTTTGTTTAATGGATTGCCACAGCTCCAAGAATGATGAAAGTTAGAAGCAAAAACAAGCTTATCTTTTATAAAATATAGTTGTAATAATAGAGCTATTAATAATTATAAATCATATAAAAAACATTAGTTTATTGTTGATAATAGGTACTAAGTCCAGTATAATAACAAGCATAAGGTGAAGAGATATAAAAAGCCTTAGAGGTGCAACGTGTACCGACTGCCAGGACTAGCAGAAAACCTTAGTCTAGGATTTTACAAAATGAACGCATTCGACTTTTCTAATAAAGCTTCTGATTCTTCTAAATTATTCCGTCTTGAAGCTTTCAGCTTTACTTTTGATTTTGGCTTAAACATCTATTTCGATGATATGGACGACCTTCGTGACATCATTGGCGATACAGAAATCGAGTTCTGGCAAGTTGAAGGCTTGCGAGAAGATACGTACATGGATGTAGACAACTTTAAAGACCTTGAGACAGCTATTGAGCTAATCATGGAAGGGCACTTCCAAGAAGACTTGGACCTATTCAAACAACTAACAAATGAGGGATATGTTAGAAATTTAGAAGATGCTCAAGAATGGCACGATGACAATAATTTCTGTGAAGATATGAGCGACTATGACTTCGGTCACTACCTTATGCATGATGTGAGCTGCATTGACGTCCCAGAAGCTTTACAAGGTTATATCTCCTATGAAGCTTATGGTCGTGATGCCTTAATAAATGACTTTGTACGTGTAGGCAATTACATCTATAGCAACCATTAAGGGGAGTTATAGACATGACTATTATTTCTTTATCTCCATGCACATCGAAACGACCTACAGTCAGCTTGTGTAAATTTTGCCGATCTGTTGTTAGTTTGAAATTTCAATATTTCGCAGGATGTTTTAACTGTGCAAAAGTCTCTAGCAAAAATCAGGCTATAACTTTTATTGTTATAGGAGCTTAAAAGATGAATGCACAAATTTTTAAATCTGAAGCTCTGAGCCGTTTAGCTGTTCGCCTTCCTGCTGCTGTTCCTGTTATGGCAAAGGTTGATATAGATAAAATTGTTCAAGTTGTAAAAGTTGAGTCAGGAGAGGTTTATATAATTTCCAAAGATACGAAAGGAAAATATGAAAAGCCGTACCATGTTTGGATGATGCACAAATCAGGTTTTATTCTGAGATCTGCAAACGGTGTACTTGGTTATCATTCTGTTTTTAGAGCTTTAAATGAAATTGAAAAAACTATTAAGCTAAAAGGACAACGTACCTTAAAAATGATTTAAGTGATAACATGAAGCTCCTGCAATACGGAGCTTTTTTTAATGAGCAAATTTGAAAATATGACGTTTGAAAACTTTTTAATTGAAGCACCAGAAGCAAGTTCTATAAAAGATCTTCGGCTTGATCTTGGCTTAACTGCTGCACAGGCTGCAAAGTTAGCAGGCTTGTCTGATGGCTCTTTATGGCGCAAATATGAAGCAGGAGAAAGACAGCCAAACAAACAGACTTGGACAGTTTTTTTAATGGCTTCAGGACAGCATCCAAATTTTAAATTAAATACAAAATAGGTTTTGTGTAGGTACTTAGTCTGAGCCTACACCCCCTAAAAAATTTTGCCCGCTTCTTCGCTCATATCGTGATTAGTCGCATCCCTGTTCTTATCTAAAGTAGTTCTAGGATTTTAGTGCGTCATCTGAAGTCGCAAAGAAGCGGAAACGGCTACTTTCTGCATCTGATTTGATATATACGGCTGTTCTTTAACTTTTTTATTTACTATGTTTAAGGAGAAAATAAATGACTTACACAATTTCAAAAGAATTTTTAGTTGATACCATCAGTGAAGCTAAAAAATTAGATTTAATTTCTTGGAACGAAGATGAAAACACTGAACTATTATTTAAATTAAAAGGATTGCGTGAATACTTCCTAACCAATCCACGTAAAGACTTTAGTACAGTTACAATTGATAGTCTTTTAGTTGTACTCCCATATAACGATTTATTTGAAATTCATTTAAATCTAGAAGTTGATTTATTTATTCAATATCACAGCCCTAGTGATGATATTAGTATTACTCTTTCTCAAGATTCCTACCGTATTGATCAAATTGAACTTTTTGATAATGATAGTGGTGAAACAGTTGAAACTGGATCTATTAAAGGTTTAAGTGATGTTCAAAAGTTTGCTAAAAACAATGCAGAACTTTCTAAAATGCTTTTTAACAAAATTGAAAGCCAAATCTTCTTTGATAAAGTAGATATGATCAGTACTTGTTTACGTCACCTGACACCTACTGGCAAACCATTAACAAACCGCTATATAGATGAATTAATGGGTGATAATGAAGAATCTGAAGATATTTTCAATAAAAAAACCCCTACTCTAGTTGAGTAAGGGCATTCCTAATTACTTAGGATACTTGGACCATGTTAATTCAAAATGTGGTCCATCTTTAAACTTCTTCCAATCTCCACCCCATTCAATTGAGACGTTGAGTTCTGAAGCTGCTTTTTTCATAGCATCTGCAATTTGATAGTAATATTTCCATTCCCATGAGACTGTTGCTTTCTCTGTGCCTTCAGGCACGACCCATGCTGCAAGATCTACTGCATGACCTGTTAGATGCCTGCTGTTGCTTGTTGTTGTCTTTTTTTCTTTTAATAGTTGAGCTTGCCTTTCTTTAGATCGAAGTCCTTCTGTGACTGTAAAATCGCATTCAGTTAATTCAATTGCCCTATTGACCACTTTAACCAGGTCAGGATGAACACCTTTTAAATTAGACAAGCTCCTTTTACCGAGCTTGAATGACATTTCTTATTCTTCTTTATTTTCTAGTTTTATATTTTTGATGTTTTTATTGATTTGATATTTAAAGTATTTACAAACCGCTTCTGTTCCTAATGTGCCAAACAATGCAGCAAGTCCTACAACTGCTAGTGTTGGAGCATTCATCCATAACAAAACTGTACCAGCCATAAGAGACGTGAAGCCGTTTAAAATAGCTTTAGCCCCTATGACATACCATGAGTCTTGATCTTGAGTTGCTACAGACTTCGCTAGATAAATTGCAAAGCCGATAGCGAACAGAAACAGCGTGAGATATAGATCACCTGTTTTCATTTTAATTTTTAATATTTGGTTCTTCTGGGTTATGTGGTCGGGTTGGGTTCACTGGCATATTGGCTATTGGTACGCCTGTTACTTCCCCTTCTTTTGTCTGACTTAGATAAAGCTTGTCTTTTAGCCAAAATTTCTTCAAAAAGTCTTGTGGTGTTACAACTAAACCATCACGCATTACTTGGTTATAAGCCCAAATATACTGCTTGGCTACGTTGTACTCTTTGCCTAGATAAGCATTTCCCATGATTGCTTGCCAAACTTTTGCGCCATCTGTTTCAAGTTCGTACTCAGGATTGATAAGTTTGCCTAAGAAGTTATCAGGTACAAATCCAGCCAAGTAATGTACTAAATGTGGTGGGTATTCAAGTTCATCTATGGCTGAGGTAAATCCTCTTAGTGCCTTATTAAACTCACCAACGATAAGCCAATCATAGGTTTCAGTTTGGATAAAATCTAAGTTGGGATATTTATAGTGATCTACAGGATAGTTAATCTTAGCAGCTATACCACTACCTTCCCCTAAAATACTAGGTAAGAAAAACAGAGTTGAGACTTGGGCTTCAGGATAAGCATTTTTAACTGCTGTACGAATATCAAGAACGGATTGTCCTAGCTCTTTTTGAAGGAAATTTAAGAATGAATCATAAACTTCACCACTAACATTGCTCATGCGGTTCGGTATTTCAGGTGCAAAGAATCCTGTTTCTGTATTGAATTTTACTCTTGTTGGGTAGTCATAAACGCATGGCTTACCATTCGGATTAATCCACCACCACGGTTCACCAACTTGCATATAAGGGACATGCCCTGCATCGTGAAGGATCTTAGCGAACTCAACAAATACGCCTTGAAGCCATGACATAGCATCTGCATTACAAGGGCTTAAAAGATAACTAGGAGGTTCATAACCTGTATATCCATAGTTATCTGACCAATCTCTTTGAGTCCAGGTTAGCTCGGCAGCTTCACTGTACATTTCATATGAGACTGAAAATATAGCTTTTAGATGATTGTTATATGCGTTATTCGCAAATGACTTGTGCCAAGTTGTAGCTTCTCTATTTAGTAAATTATATGTAGGAGCATCTGATGCTTTGGTTACTACAAATCGCTGTTGTCCTGCATCCCATTTCTGATCGTAATAATGTGACATACCACAATAATGGTTGATTAGACCACGGTAGCCTAAGTCATAGCAGTTCTTAATAATACGTCTTGGGTTTACGTTGTAACTGTCATCGTAGCCTGTACACATCCCTAAAGTATGCTGAGGTATCTTCATAGATCTACGGTTGTATGTACCATTAATCCCTGATGTTCGTAATTTAGATACTTTTAGCTTTGCATGTTGTGGTGAAGCTAATGGATCAGTTGAGGTAGCAACGAAGCCTTTTGTTAAACAGCCTATAAAGATACGGTCAATATCATTTTTTGGAAAAGGTATATCTTCCATAAAGCCACTAATTACAGTATTCCAATCAATCGTAATATCAGCATGAGTAGCTGTTAATGTTGAAGGCGTTGCTAGGTTAGCAAGTCTTAAATAGTAGGGAGTCTGTCCTGCCGTACTATTGTCATTAACAATAACAGTCATGACTAAGCCAAGCTTCTCATCTAATAGTGATGGAGCATCCCCTTCAATATCTACTGTGAAGCTTAAAGTACAGTTAGTGAAGTTTTTCTTAGTTTCATAGCTCAGATAAGGATGCATATATTTATCTTCACTGAAGAAAATAGCTGCGGCAAAATCATTCTTTTTACGTGATGTATAGTGAGCTTCAAAGCCATCATCTGTGTCACCAACGATACAGAATGACATGCTTCTCACACCATCAATAGTCCAACAATCTGCTGAGAATCTTGGAACTGTTGTTTCAATTACTTCAGGATGTTCTGTGAGTCTATCAAGCAAGTTTGCTAATTGATTGGCTGTAGCTGTACGGTTCTTCTCATTTTGACTGATAGCAATAAGTTCATCCCCTTTCAGCTCTGTTGCTTGTGGCAATAAGCGGAAATCATCTATACCGTTGTAAATGATATTGTTTATGACGGATTCATAGTTCTTATATAAAAAACTCTGTTCCTGTATGGCGTACCATAGTTTATCAAAGTCACTATTCAGTGTTTCAGGACGCAGAGAGTTGTCATGCGTTTTATAGTTGGTACTTCGCTCTAAAGGTGTATCTCTATATATCGCTAACTTTGCAGTTTTAAATGGTGCTTTAAAAAATACTACTGCATTTGTTGTTGGATCATATTCGTAAACGGATGAGCTAATCAGCTTTTCATCCACTTTTATTGAAATGTTATCTTTGTCATAAACAAAGAATGGAAGGCTAAAAGTCTTTGTGAATCCGTTTGCTTCATATTCTATAAATGGTGCTGTATTTTCTACTGTCATTGTTATTATTATTCCTGATTAGGTTTTTTTATTATTGTTATTGTTAGCTCAGTTATTAGAGCTATTAAAAGTCGAGCTTCATTTCAGAATACTGATTAGATGCTTGCCAGTTATTGTTGTTGTTATATGTAGGATAGTGATTATGTGTACCAATTCTGATTGGCTCTGCTGATATAGCTCCTGCCAAACTATCTACATAGTCGTCCTTGTTATTGGTGACAGAAGGATCAAACAGACGCATCTCTTTAACTTGTGGACTATCCACTCCATTCACTTTTAAAACAGATTGGTGTGCGTATAGGTAGCCTGAGAGTAACGGAGCTTCTAGTGTTGCTAAAATACGTTTATTTTTATTTAGAGTCTCATGTAGTTCTCTGACACCACAATAGATATTGCGCTTCTTAAATACAGATCTGAGTATTGAAGGTACATGACCGCCAATACCGTTTGTCTCTACGATTATGGAAGGAAGCTTAAACTCTTCTACGATGTCGGCTAATTGATAAGCCTGTCCACCTACGATCTGTCCTTTATCATCTGTAACTGCTATCTCACCTGTTAGAGCTACTGATCTATGCCAGTACAATTTACCGTTCTCATCCTGAAGGACCAAAGCAACTGCTGAAACATCTGATTTAGTTTTGCCTGAACTTGGATCTAGTTTGAGAGTAGCTGAGACAATTATCTTCTCTCCTAAAAGCATTTGAGTCTGACCATTAGCTTTATGCCAGGTTACTTCTACGTCATAAGGAATTAGTCTGTCAGGATCTAATCTGATCTCACCTACAGGCTTCGCATGTAATTGGTACTGAGAATCCCATTCGTTGACTGTATTACACTCTTTTCTACGCTGTTCCATCACTTCTGAAGTGAATCTGTCAACCCATAAAGCATCTGCATATACATCTAACAAACCATGTTTAGCTGTCAGCTTGATCAGATAGTCATGTTCCCTTTTCTCTACTTTGTAATCGTCATATTCAACTAATAGCTTGGCTTGCGTACCGATACCACTAAACAGATATTCAGGTTTAAAGGTTGTTGAGACTTCTAGTTCACCTGAAGTGAATCGAGCTTCATTTTGGAACATACGAAGGATTAAACAGTTAGCTCCTGCTTCTTGGATCTGGGTATATAAGCTATCAAAGCTGTGCGGAGTACCAATAAATAGGCGTTGTGATCCAGGTACTAGAATATGGACCTGTTCTGATAATCTGTATCTGAGCTTTTCTCTAGAATCAGGAGTAGCTGTTGTTGTTGGAGTCTCTACGTCATCATTTTGAATGAAGGTAGAACGTGCGCCTGTGACATTGGATAAGATACCTCTAGCATGTAATGAACCATGCTTAACATCTGAAGATCCTTGTACCCACCACTTGATGACTTCGCCTTTTTGTTTTTGTTTATTCCAAGTTAATGGATGTTTTTCTAAAACCTGTTGAGTTCCACGACTACACTTATAAGCATCGGGATCTGTAGCTCCTTGATGGAGTATTAATTCATCTGCATTCTTATATAGTCTGTAAGCGTTATATACGTCTAATATGGTGGACTTAGCATGTCCACGAGGAAGCATTAGAAGACCTAGTGATCCGAAGTCTTCAAGCCACTCACAAACTGTTAAATGGAAGTCTGGGATCTGCCAACTATTGACTAAACCCCACATCAAATAGAACTCAACAAAGTTAGCTTTACTAGCCTTCTTTGCCATCCTTTTTAGTTACCTTTTTACGTTTAGACAGTTCTTTGCGAACTGATAGAAGGAGCTTCTCAGCTTCAGCTTCTTTTTGTTTTTCTTCTTCTTCGGTTGTAGTTATTGATTGTATCTTGTTACGAGCTTCGATTAGTTGTTCGATACGTGCTGCAATGGCTAATGTTTGGTTAGCAGACTTGTAGAGCCAAAAAGCATCCCCTCTACCAACCTTCGTTTCTTTGTCACAGTTATTAGCACGTTCAACAAGATCAACTGTATCTAGTATTGCTATATCTTGGATACGGACTAGCTCGCTCTTATATTCTTCAATTTTACTCATTATTATTAGTTCTATTAATAGCTCTATTATTATTGTTATTTAAAAGGCTAGAATGACCTAGCCTATATTTTATTTTTTAAATTGGAAGATTCATTAGCTTATTGTTTTCACAAGCTTCTTCTTTAGACGAAGACTCATAATCTAAAAGGAATTTATTAGCTATACCACCTGATCCACCACTCTCTGTCCATACTCCATATGTATCTTTTTTCCCAGAAGCTGTTAATAGATATGTCTCACTGAAATTTATAGCATCTAAATTATCCTTACACAATTTTTTGTATTTGATACCAACCTTACTCAGTGATTTAAAGGGAGAGAATTCACAATTTTCATGGGTTGAACCAAAACATCCACCTTCTTTATCTTCATTACCTAACATTACTACAGCAGGCTGAAAGCTTACAAAAGTGACGCCATGTCTTGGATTATCTCCATGCATAGTGGCTACCCAAGGCATTTCATTCAATGTTTTATATAAAAATGTACTGACGACACCATTAACATTGCCACGAAATACTCCTCTGCGAGTTGAGTAGGGCGTACCATCCCTATAAGTGCCTTCAACATAAGTTGGATCAATCCATACAAATGTCTTATCGTTTGCGTTAGTGTACCAATTAACTTTTTCATTCACTGAGGGCATAAATTTAAGAATGACCTTACCTAGTTCTTGGGAAGGGAGTTTATTCAAAGATCTTGGGTATACATCTATATTTGCTGCCAAAGTGAGACAAGGTAGAGTACTAGCCAATATTATTAAGATGCTTTTCATGATTCTTCTTTAATTAATTAATATTTTTGAATTATAAACTAGATTATTCTCTAATGTTGATGTCAGGAGCTTCTATAGAGGCATTATCTAAATCCCACCAGTAGCTCATGTTGTAGTTGCTTTCTTGTCTACGCTGTTTACGTTCTCTGTAGCCTTCATCGAATAGTTCCTGCATCTCTGCAATTACTAAACGGTCAAATACGAGTCTTGAATACCATAAATTCTGAAATGGTATGTTGTTCTTAATCGTATTCACAGCTTCAGCTCCATAACTAGAATCACGTTCTGTTAGATAAGCTTCTCCTGCACCTGATACCATTGTTCCAACTGACATTACATCTTTAAAGGCAGCAGGTATGATGAAGTCCTTCACACTACGTTCTGTAGGATCTGAAGTAGCACTCAAAGCATCTGCCAAAAAGGATGCACTGCCACCTTTCACAATAGCTTTCATATAGAAGTCTACAGTTGTCGGATCATCTAAATCTTTACCTTGTGTCAGGTTTTGGATCTGACTTACTAAAGCACCCATTACTGTTGTATAAGCAAATAACTTAGCAAAATATACAAACTTTTCTTGTGGTGTACCTTGAGCCATTCCTCTAGTCCATTGACGAGTAATCATAGCTAAGGGGAACTGTTTAAACTGGAAGAAGAAGCGAGTTAATTCATTACTAACTGTTCCACGTTCACGACCTAAACCCATGAAGGTACTTTCTCTGGCTCCCACAGAGAGAACTGCCGAATCAGATTCAGTGTAAACATAATTCATATATTTATTAGCAAGTTGCTCTTTTAATCTGAAAGCAATGTCTGATAACTCTTGAGCTGAATAACCTGTTCTGTCTACTTGGAAGGTATCTAGGAATAGATCATCTGAAGCATTGAATATGTCTTTATTGGTGACAAGCTTTTCACCACTTGGAGCTTCAGTTCTATCTATCTGTTTTAGTAGAGTCCAATCATCTTCTTTAATACCACCACCTTCTAGCATCTTCTTATCTTGTGGTCCTAACTGATCCCAAGCTTTAACTGAGTTCAGATTAGATACATGGTGCATAAGGCTTGCACCGAAAGCACGTTTAGCTGAAGCTGTAATATGGTTGAGTCCTGAAGCTCTGATAACTGCATTGGCTATCTTTCTTGTTTTGGTATTGGCTGAAGCTAGTTTGGTTGAAGCTGAAGCCAGATCATCGTCACCAAAGCGAACCAAAGCATTGCTCATCTCACGAACACCTAAACCAATACTGATAGCGAAGTCTCTTTCTTCTTTATTCTTGAACTGTTTTAGATGTTTACCGAAGACTTTTGTATAAGCTATACCATGCATCTCTGAAGCTAGTTTCATAGTTGCTTGGTCACTAAAGGCAGTAATAAATGCGCTCCCCATCTTGGTTGCCACTGTCCAACTTCTTAACATACCGCCTACTTGAGCTAAGTTACTGTCAACTGGAAGAGCTTGTCCTGCTAATTCGTCATAGTGTTTTTGAACCAACTTGGCTTGTTTCTGAATCTTACGGTGCTCTTTAACGTACTTTGGATCTTGCATCATCTTATTGAGCAAGTCATGTCCTAGCTGTTTGACTAATTTTTCAGGATTAGAGCCAAAGGTCTGCATCATACCTATTTCCGTACTCATTCTACGGATATGGTTAGAAAGCAAGTCATGGAAATTAACTTCTCCAAACTGCTCTTGATACGCTACCCAATCATCTGCTGACTTAAAATGCACTTCCCTGTGATGTTGATGTAGAGCTTGCATATTGAAGCCTACAGGTAGATCTGTTTCAGACTGTACGAGATGAGCTTGTACGGAAGCTTTATTGTGACCTTCCGAACTTATTGTTTGATAGACTCCCTTTAATACTTCTTTGACTTCAGCATCATTCATTAACTTGCCATTTTCGTGTCTGTATTTAGATCTATCTACCATTGGGAAAGTAGTTTTAATCCACTCCCCTTCTCCTGCCTGAATGACTTTGTAATGACTGTGTGATTGAGGAATACCATAGTTAGCAAGCTTCTTAATATCACCGCCATAACGGTTATAGTGTTGTCTGAGCTGTTCTAGTACATCTTGTACTGACTTAGCTAATCCTGCTATTTCAGCATCACCTGAAGGCTTGCCAAAGATTTCTTTAACTAGAAGCTTTACTTTGTCTGCATCTATCAGATAGCCTAAGCCTTTTTGAGTTTTGGAAAATACATCTGCTAAAGCTCCCAAATACCTTACTTCCACCGCCTGTATATTATGTTCAACTGATTGGATACCAGATTGATCTGTGAACATTACAAGTTTGCGATTTAACGCTTCTAATGGGTTGAGCTTTGAATGAGAAGTCAGTTCATGCTCTAAGGCTTCACGGATCTCAAGATCATTAATCAGATTAGTTACTTCTTTGATGTGCTGATCTGTATAGTTCTTAATTGCTCTGTCAGCAATAGCTTCAGCACGTTCTTCGTCTGACATACTCTTCCAGGCTTTGATGTCTTCTTGAGGAAGTTCACGACTAGCTTTAATGAATTGTTGTTCTAACAAGTCTGCTTCTTTATCTGTCAGTTTACGTCCTAATACGCCTTCAACGGCTGTTCTACATTCGTTCTTCATTCAATTCTCTTATTATTTTTATGCTGCTTGTTTTAATGCACACTTGGCTAATGTACTCATTGCTTTAGCCATCATTTGTATATTGTCTTGTTCACGGATTAGCTTGTCTTTCCATTGTTGAGCTGTCAGGTCTTCACCTGTTTTTTTAGATGAAATAACTAGGTCTGGGTTAGCGACTAGCTTGTCTATTGTTTGTTGTCCTTTAGGGATCTGAGAGAGATAGCCGAATGCTCGACCTTCATCAAAAATACGGTCTAAGGCTGTTTCTAGCTCTTTATTGCCTTTATGGTCCTTAAAATCAGATCTTCCTGAACGTCCTACGTGAATAGAATTAGTTTTATGGCTAGCATCTATCGTTCTACGCACGTATGAGCCACGATATTGAAGCTCTTGAACTGTATTTCCAGCCTTATCTGTATAGGATCTGGTCAATTCTTTGTGGTACTTGTTATCTTCCCATCTTTGGCGTTCTCTCCATTCAGTCGCAATACTAGCGTCAGGTTTAAACTCATTATTGGCTGAATTGAGGAAGTCATCTTTAACTCTGACACCTTTAGCTGTATGAGGAATAGGAGTTGATTCAATTGTCTCTGTCAGTTCATCTAAAAACTTGTGTATATCATCATCTACTACATGGACTGTTTTAGGTACGTCTATATCTGATTCAGGTACTAAGTTACCGTGTTCATCCAATACCATGCTTGGAAGGTCTAGCTGTTCTGTTGTCAGATCCCCTACTACTTCGTTCCATGCTCCTTTTTGTTGAAAAGCATTAAAGTCATGTGGACTGATGAATACATCATCTACGTGTGGAAGGTCATCTAAATCTAATCGGTCTATTGTTCCTTCATAGCTTGATTCAGGTTTAATAGGAGCTTGTTCTATAGCTGTTGTTGATTCAGATTCAAAAACAGTTTTGTGTGTTGAGCCTGTACCGCCATAATGTTGAGCTGTAATGTCATCAATCTTCTTAGTAAAGAAATGCATTGCATTCCCTATCGTTGCATCTTTAGGGATACCGTTAATACGCATTAAATGGTCAGGATCTTTACTAAACTTTGCTATGACTGATCTTGCTGATTGTTCAGGATTAGCTTTAATTGCTTTGAATACAATCTCAGCTCCACCTCTACCAAGTAAATGAGGAATATAGATCTGTGAGCCTGTAAGGACCACGCCTGTCTTGTCTTCGATATACTTAATATTGGATTTAGTATGTTGGATACCAAGCTTGATCTGTGTATTGAGATCATGTCTATTTGCTGCTGTTCCACCTTCTAATGTCCAGGTACTATCAATAAACTGGAACACGCCTGTAGCTGAAGATTTAGGATTCTTAACTGTAGGGCTAAATGTACCTCTACTTTCAAAATGAGCTAGGGCTACAATTGTTCTTGCATCTGCATCTGTAAAGCCATTCGCCATAGCTTCATCATATACAGCCTTCTTTGTACCTGTAGCTGTGAATGGTTTAATAGCTTCATCATTAGAGCTATTCTTTTTATTGGCTGCTAGCCTTGAAGATATGCTGGATCTGATGTTGTTTGATAACTCTTCGAGTGTAGGCTGTGCTTTTCTCTGATTAGCTTGAATATACTTTTTAACGTCATTGAGTGTTTTAAGCTTGCCACCTGTAGCTTCAGATATATTGACCTTCTCTCCCTTCATCACCTGTTCAATCGCTTGATTGATATTGTTTTGATGTTGAGCTAGATCATCTACTGTCTCTGCTACGTTTGGCATACTAGATACATCTGCATCTGCTTGAGCCTGTTCTACTGTTGCATTGAAATCTGCTTCAGCTTTGTGGACTTCTGCTTCAGGTAAATCTGCATTCCCTTGAGCATTCATATAACGTCCTGCTGCATAGAAAGTTGTACCAATACCCAAGTTCATTAGAATAGCTGTAGGATCTGTAGCCATGTCTTTGTATTGTTGACCTTGCTTCTCATATCCCTTGCCTTCTAAATAAGCTCCTTCTGCATACGTTAAGGCTTGTCCTGCTGCTGTAGGTGCAACAACTAAAGCGGCATAGTCAGCAACTAGAGACTTCTTAAATACATTAGATACAGGTAAAAAGGCTAAAGCAGCGTTTGTAGCTCCATAAATATTAGATGCTACATCTGCTGTGTCTTGGTCTACGCCAAGTTGCTGAGTTAATTTTGTATGCTCTGTAGCTCTTGTACCAAGTCCAACTGTAGCAGCCATTCCATAAGGTCCTAATGGTGCGCCTACCGTACCTGCTGCTACAACTTCAGTAATACCAGAAGCTACTTGTCCTGCTTGACCTTGATTAAGCGGAGTAAAAGCTTCATTCACTTGTTGCATACGTTTATCTGCAACTTCATCACCTTCTACGAATCGGCTTGCAGCATTAGATACGGATAAAACACCTTTAGCTGTACCTGATACCGCACCTAGTCCGATGTCAGATAATGTTCCACGTTTGAACTTCTTAGGGTCTGTTAATTTCGTTTCATCAAAGGCTAAGTCTTGTTCTGTAAATTCTCCACTTAATAAGCCCATTTGTTTTCCTTGTTATTTCCAAATTCTCATGATGTACGGTTTTGCTGTTTTAGGATTCTTCATCACTTTGCCATTAGGCTGTAAGAACATGAACCATCCAGTAGCATTAGGTACAGGTTGTACTACGTGTGTCTTTAAAATTTCTTCGTCAGGAGGAAGAAAGCCTGTCTCTTTTCGATACTGAGTTCTAAAATGATTTTTGATGTGATCTTCAAAACTGTTTTGCGTAAATCCATATGGCATAAAGATGTAATTGGTATTCTTACCTAGCTTTTGTTTATACGTTCCACCTGTAGCTATATCGAATGCCTGTTTAGCCATTTCCTTATTGATGATTGGATTACCTTTCTCATCACGTTTAATGATGTTCTCACCACGTTTAGCCAATCCTAAATAAATTGAATAAGCCAGGTTTTGATAAGCTCGATGTTCATTCGTACCAATAGCTGCTGCATTACCAAACTCAGACTGAATAGAATTATGAAATTCCTTCTCTGCTGCTAATACTGAAGCCTGCCCTTGATTAAGAATCTGTTTGCCTTCTAAAGCTACTTCTGCTGCTCTGATATTTGTTCCGTGTAACGTCACATCTAGCTGATTGAGCTTTGCGATACCCATATAGTCATAAGCATTCTTTTCACCACCGATTAGGCTGAAATACTCTTTCTGAGCTTCTTTATTTTTTCCTGCCATTTTGGTTAGATCGGTCAGCATTGCTTTCTGCTGTTTAGGAGTTGCATCAAAATATCTGTCTTTAAAAGCTGTACGTTCTGACTTGTTCCATTGGATCAGTGAGCCTATACCACCATTCGCTTTCTTTTGTTCAGCTAATAGATCTGTAGTTATCTGAGCCTTTTTAAAATCAATTTGACCCGATCCGATCTGTTCAGGAGTGACTGTATAAAGTTTATGTCCTGTTTGAGATTGAACTGAAGCTATAGGATCATCATTGGCACGTTGTTTTGATGTAGCTGCAATGTTTGTAAATACGTTTAGCTTCTTCACTAATGCTGTTGCATCTTCTTGAGGTGTATTTTCTAGCTCAGTTTTGAGTCTTGCAATACTACGTTCCTGTTCAATTGGTGAAGCATCTCTGAACTTTTGAGCATCTTTATTTAATGCAATCGCTTCTCTGACTTCACCTTCATATTTAGTACCTTTAACTGCTTCTAATGTGTTTTTTACAAGGCTTTCAGATAACGGATAACCTGTAAAAGCATCTGCAACAAAGTCTTTGGTTAGCTGTGCATGTTCTTTATCTTGCTCTTTAGCTTTAATTTCTATACCTCTATTGATACGGCTAATAGCTGATTCAATATTTGCTTTATAAGCATCTCTAGTCTCTACCTTCATGTATGGAAAGACTGTATCCACGTTTTTATGTAGCTTTTGTAAAGCTTCAATGTCTTGCTGTTCTTCTAGGCTGTTTAATACGCCTTTAGCATCTGATAGGTCTCTACGTTGTTGCCAATCTTCTTCAGCTTTAACTCTTTGTTCAGGCGTTAAAACAGGGTTGCGTGACAAAGTATCTTTGAATAGTGCATAGCCATGCTCTCTATTTTCAAGTTTAAGAGTAGCTTCTGACATCTGTTCAAAGTCTGCATTGATCTTTCTACGTTCTACCTCATAAGCCAGTGGTTTAATGTTGGCTTGTGATTCTTGAAATAGCTTCTCTGAATAGTAGTTGAACTTTTCACGATGATGCTCTGGTAGCCTTTGACTATATGCTTCGTTCATTTCGTCTGCACGTTGTCTCAAATAGGCTTTAGCTAGGCTTTCATCTAATTCACCTGTACTTAGTCTTTGCTTTGTTTCTGTCAGATAATCTTGATACTCAGATCCATATTTAGCTGCTTCAATATTGAATTGGTATTGATCTTTTTCTTCTTGGATCTTGAGTTGTTCATTATGCTTTTTCAGTGATACCTGTTGCCCAACTTGTGCTAACTGTACTGCTGCTTGAGCTACTTGTCCTGCTCCATTATCTAATACTCTGCCTTGTTGAGCTTGTGGTGTCACATTACCGAAATTGCCCATAGGGATTCTAGCCATCTTATGCCCACCCTGAAGAACTTAGTCTAGTTGTATCCATCGTTAATTGATTGGAGTTAATGTTTGAAGCTGATTGAGTTGTTGTTTTACCACCGCCTTTAGGTGCATTACCAAAAGCAGATAGAGCTGTAGATGCTGTATTTAATACACCACTTACTGTTGCCTGATGTGCCTGTAATCTGTAATTCGCTGCATCTGTTCTAAACTGCCCTGCCTGATTTTTTCGATTGAAAAAGGTTGTCCAGGCATCTTGTGTTGCGTTCAGATCTATATCTTCTTCAATCTCTTCTGTAACTGTATTCTCAGCATTCAAATCTAAACCTTGAGCTGCCATCTTAGCCCTTGCTGAACTTGCTTGCTTCTTGCCAAGTTCACGGATACGTTCTGCTTCTACACGACCTTGTGACTCAGCCATCTTTGCATTCTCATTGGCTTGAGCTGCTTGTGCCTTTCCCATCTGTCTAGCGTTATATGCGGAATATGCTGTGCCTGCTACGGCTAAAGCTGTTGCTGCCCAATATGCAACTGCTGCTGCTCCTGCGACTGCCATACTTACCTCATTATTATTTTTATTATGTGTTTTATAGCTTCATCTCAAGAAATGAGCCTGTATGTTCAAAGCCAAACTTCTTGTAGAAGCTTATTGTTTTTTCTGTATTTATCTTAGTTGCTGTACCACATTGTACCCATGTTGCTCCTGCTTCTTTAGCCCATTCAAGAAAAGCTTTGATAAGAAGATAAGCTACTTTACTACCTCTATTATTAGAGCTAACAAATAAACAGTAATCAAAAGCCATAAGGCTATCTGACTGCCACTCTTCTTGTAGTCCACCTAAAAATCCACCGAGTATTTTGTCATTGTCATCTTTGACTACTAATACACAACCTTGTGATGGGTACAGGATTAAAGCCTGAAGTTGAGTCTTGACCTTGTTTAAATTGATTGGTCTTTGTTGGTATGTTGGTGATTCATTCCAAAACCCTACTGCTAACTCTAACAGCTCAGGAATGTCTAAAATTTTTGCGTGTTCTACTCTATACATTCTTATCTATCGTTTATGTTTAATTCTAATACGGTTGCTGTTATATGAAATGGAAGTGGTTCATCTTGTTCTATCACAAGCTTGAAGTTGTCGTATGTGTTCCATCCATCTAAAGCAATTCTTTGTTGCCCTGTAAATGGCTTTGGCTTATCTAATGTTTCTTCATCAAATTCTTTGAGTTCAACAATTTCACCGTTCACTTTTGGATTGATGGACTTGTACATATATAGGTTGAGATGATCGACTTTGAATAGTGATGGATTGGTTGTTGTCGGAGCTTGGCTTATATCTGGTGACAATAGACTAACTCTAGCTGTGAACTTCCTACCTATATAGATTTGATTTACCTGCTCATCACATTCGATCTGAAGGGTATTTCCTACTCTATTAAGAATTGGTACAGCATAGGTATGCACTGGATCTTTGTAATAAGCTGCTACGTTATCGCCTAATTTACCGATTAAAGTATTAGTTACAGTACATTTATCATCTGACCTGTTTACTGTAGCCTGGATTGCTGTATCAAGTAGAAGCTCTTCCTGTAACTGTTCAATTTGTAATGTGCCATTTCGATTGACTAGGAAATAGACTTTATCTGCACCTGTCGTTGAAGGTAGAGATGTAATACTAATCACATTGCCACCTATATCATGTTTAGCCCAAGCTATAACTGACTGCTCTCTGTCTAAGGTTAGGGTTGCTAACTTTCCATTATTCATAACAAGCCAAATAACAGAATCAGGTTCTTGCTGATACGTCATTTCTTTAAAGCCTGCTCCTTCTTCTCCAAGATGTGAAGCTAATACTGATAGCTCATTCGATACCAAGCCATCTTGAGCATAGTCATAAACAAGGGTTCGGATTCGTTCTGCTCCACGTTGTACGAACAGAAGTTCAGATCCTACTTTGATCGGCTTGATAGTCGGTACAATTCCATAAGCTGTATGTTCCAGGATATTTGCATTTGTTGGACTCAGTGAATCTTGAGCATTGATTGTCAGTTCTGATCCACCACAAAAAACAACAATACCTCTACTCTGACTAAGATGTAGGACGTTTGATAGTTGTTCGGATGATGCTGCTACAGTAAATGAATCGCCATCTAATGTTGTAGTTAAGAAGTTTGATTCGTCTCCTGTGCGACTGAGCCAAATATAGTTCGGATATTTTTTTGACCCTGCTAATACCAATCGTTGTTGGAAGTATGTTATTGCTCTTGGATAGCCAAATGTATTGTTAAAAATAGGTTCTTTAATTGTCCATGATCTAGCAATAGCTTCAATGTTTGCACTTAGCTTAACTAGGACCTCTCCTGATACTTGAGTTGTTGAAATAAAACGGTCTACACGTACTACACCACTATTGATGAAGATATATTTGCCAACTGTTTGAGCATTAAAAGCTACAGCTTCTTCAGGTGTAATGGACTGCCAATATACTGTTTCTGTATAGCTAACTTCGCCTGTATCGGGATCTGTTGTCGTTGCATATACATCTTTAGGTACTTGGTTCATGTGATCTACTAAACATCTGTAGTATTTCATGGTCCAGTTAGGCCCAAACACATAACAAATATCGCCTACCGTATATTGTTTATTAGCTGTGTGAGCTGCATACATTGAAGCCGTTAGAGTTGTAGTCTTGCCTACGTTTATTTCTGAAGATTTAAGCGGTAATGCAGGAGTATATGTATCTTCTAATGGCGGTACTGAATAGGTGAACTTATCGAATGCCCAATTGGTGAAGTCTTCTGAACATCTGATCCAGGATACTGCATGATCTCCATGTACGAGCCAAAGGTTATAGCGACTCTGACAGAAGTTAATATCTTTAATTTGTGATGCTGTATATTGAGTTGAAAAGCTTCTGATTAGCTCCCCCTCTGCACTCAGAATATTAATGGCAAATGGCTTAAATACGACAATATAGTTGTTGCCATGACTCACAATGAACGGAATGATTCTAACTGCATCCTGTTCGACTCTGAGTAGTTTTGTTCCACCTCTTTTCTTAATACCACCTTCAATGATAGGTAGCATATTTTCAACTGACTTAGCTCCATTCCTAAATTGGTTTAAGTCGGTACGCATCCAAATTAGCGGACTGAGTTCGCCACTTGTAAAGTTGTTTTTGATTAAACTGATCTTAGCCATATCGTCTCGTTAATGTGTAGTCGTCTTCTTTAAAAAATTGGATGCTTAATACTTCCTGTGCCTGAACAGCTTTAACTTGTTTAATTAGGTCTTGAGCTTGGATATAGAAGGACTCCCCTGCACCTTGTGAGCCTGTAATTGGTTTAGCTGCTTTAGATGCGAGATACAGGATTAGGCATTCTGTAAATAGTGGATCGAACGTCTCTTCGTTTGTATTGTCGAATACATAAATCAGTTCGATAGCTGAATCATTTGTTAGTAGTTTGTCTGTTTCTAATACATATTCTTCTGTACTTGCTGAGATAAGTCTGATTAGATCGTTTGGAAGTTGGTATTGATACTCATAGCCAAAGTCAGGCTTCTGAGTTAATGGTGATAGTTTGATTCGCTTGGTTGCGAAGTTGAATGGATGGAGTCTAAGTAACGCTTTACGTGATGTGTCATACAGTCCTTTCATACGTCTAGCTATACTTGTTTTATCATCGAAGCTTGTAATGCTATCTGCACCGATTAGGCTTAAAGCTTGATTGCTTATATCTACTTTTGTTGTCATGTAGCGTCCTTAGTTATTGTTATTATTAGGTATTGAAAGCCCCCTACCCTGTTACAGATAAGGAGCTTTAGTTTTATAATTAGCTGTATTAATAGAGCTATTAAACTTTGAATTTGAACGCTACTACACGCTTTTCATCAGTACGGACAGCCCCTAGCGCATCTACGTGCCCAATGCTGTGGAAGCGGTTTTGAGTTTCAACTTCTACGATCTTCAATGGAGAGATAGAGTTAATACCTACTTCTACTGCTGAACGAGTATAAGCTACGCCTGTTGCTGAAGTACCTGAAGCATCTTTGATGCCTTCATAGTGGACCCACTGGAAACCAAGAAAATTGGAAATTTCTCCACGCTGCAAGAGCTGTCCTGCAAGGTAGTCTGCTGAAGTCAAAGTGGTATCTGCTAGTAAAGCGTTTAACAGATCCGCATTGTATGTAACGTAAATATCTTCATCACATTCGTTTTCCATAAACTTAGTACGGATGTCGATCAGAAGTTGTTTAGTGATTGGAGTTGCTGCATCACCTAAGATTTGAGTAGCAGGAAGAGCTACGTTTGTATAAGTGTCTGCACCTACTTCTTTACGAGCTGCTGTACCAATAAGAGCGTTATATACAACTTTGTCTACTTTACGATTCCATTTCGCATGTAGGCGTTGTAATAGCTGATCTTGTGGTTGAGCTTTTAGCTTGTACAAGTCCTGGATAGCTAGACGAGTAAAGTTAGGGAAGTCGTTCATTGTTGCTAAACGACTAGCAAATGAAGCGTCTGTATATTGAGTCTCACCAAAGCGAGTTAATGTACTGAACTCATCACCTAGAGTTCCCATTTCGTTTACGCTGAAAGAGCTGCCAGTTACAGAACCGATATTAGTTACTGTTGATAATAGTTTGCTTTCTTTCTGCTCAAGTAAGATGGTGTACGTATCTGCGTATTGTTTAACGAAAATTGAATCAATGCTTGAATATGCCATTGTTTAAGTGTCCTTTTAATTAAGTTTTTTATTTATTATTTTTGGTTTTGTTAGAGCTGTTATTAGCTCTATTTGTTGTTGTGGTTGTAGAGCTTGTTGGTGTTTCAGTTGTCCATATCGGGCTGATAAGAGTTGATACAGGTCACATGCTCTACACAAGGACACTGTATGGCTTGAAGCTTTATCTGAACGCCACTTCAGGAGCTATTTGTTTATCGTCTTAGGCTGTCATAATAGGCATCAATCTGAGCCTTCACTGACTTATGCTCTGGATGCTTAGGATCAAAGAAAGCAGGACTACGCATTAAAGACTGAATATCTGTACTGACTGCTGTGCCGTTATTAATTGGCTTGTCTTCTGCAATTTGTGAACCGAAATAAGCGAGAGCTTTAATGAATGCCACATTATTGCCAATACTCGGATCGTTAATCTGATCTTCTGTTAAGCCTGCCGATTTAGCTGCTTTGATAGCTGAGAAGATATTAGATTCATAGTTGCTACCCCATTCTTGTTGAAGGGATTGTACTGTTGAATCTGTATCAAACTGAGAGTTATTCGATACCAGGTCTACTGCACGTTTGTCATATTCAGAAATGAGGAAGTCGAGCTGTTTATTTGTGATCCCATGCTTATGAGCTTCTTCTAAAAAGGCCTTGTTAGATTCATCTGCTTTAAAGTCATCGAAGCTAAAGTCTTCACGTTCAATCTTGTATTCATCTACAGATTTAGGAGCGACTTCTCCTGTACCTACTTTCTTTTCTAAGTAGCTATACGATTCATTCAATTTGGCTACAGTGGCTTTGTAGTCTACTGATCCATCTTCTGCTGTTACTTTAAACTTATCAGGTATAGCTGTTTCAATAGAGCTATTATTAGCTGTGCTTAATGCTGTATCCTGTTCAATTGGTTGTGATTGTTCTAAGTTGTCTGTCATTGTTTATTCTCTTTTTTTATTCTTATTATTTCGGTTGTTCTGCTTCTTTAATACGAGCCAAGATGAAGTTGATTACATCCTGCTTTCCTAGATTAAAGGCTGTCTGAGTTGCTGAGTCTTTATCAAATGCTAGTGGTACGTGGAATAGTGAAATGAGTTCATCTAGTACCTGTATTCCTTCTTCACTTGTAAAGACTCTCTGATATTTATTACTGTTCAAACATTGCTCCTAGCTCTTCAGGTGTCATGTTCTTAGCTTGATCTTTTGCTATGTCCATAGCTGTTGATCCTACTTCTGACATTACTGCTTGTTGCTGTTGTTGTTCTTGCATCGCTTGTTGTTGCTGTTGTTTAAGCTGTCTCAATTCTGCTATTTCATCTTCTGTACGAAGTGCTTCTTTAGGTACGTTTAATCCATCTGCCATGATCTGAACCATTGCATCTAGGTTAAGGTTATCCAGTACAGTCTGATCAATCGTTGCCATCTGACCTACATTCATCATCAGCTCTTGAGTTGAAGTTACCCATTGAAGTTTTTGTGATGCAGCCATAGGGTTGATGAAGTTAAAAGATATACGTGAAGCCTGCATAAGCTCTTCAGGCGCAGGCGGTAGCATTCCTGATCTCATAGCTAATCCCCATGTACGCTCTAGTAACACTTGTAGATATTCGGATTGCATACGAGAGAAGATTGAGCCGAGCTGATTGCGATATACGTTTACTCTTGCTTGTATTTCCGTGGCAGTCAACGGAGCTGAACCTTGTGGTGTAAGCTGATCTGACATCAAAGTACGTTTAATCTTAGCCTGGAAATGTTGTAAGAAGTCTAAGCCCATACCTACCGTTGCTGATCCTGTATCTAATCGTTTAATAGAGTTATCAATAGAGTTAACAGCTATGATTGCATTAGGTCGAATACGAAGTGTATTAGGGTTTACAACGCCATCATGTGCAGCCATCCACAAACCGCCTAGATTTAATTCTGCTGTTTGTAATGAGAGCTTCATGAGTTGGTTAGTAGTCTTCACATCTGCTAGAACCATACTCGCCATGCCCAAGCCATACGGAGATTCAGGGATCTTTCTAAATCTACTGACGACACAAGGAAATTCTTCAAAACCTGATTCTTTTAGGATATGTTTTGATTGAGCTTCAATCGTATAAGAAGCGAAGGGCATAGCTGTTGCTACACGTTTACCTTCATCACCTTTAACGTATTGTTTGTCTCTAGGGAAGATTGCCTGTACTAATGTGAACTTCTGATCTGGCTTCTTTTCTACTGCTGCTTTGATCTTATCGCTGACGTTATCAATGCCAAACTCAGTAACGATCTGCTCTGCTGAAAGCTCAAATTCCCTGTAGATTGTGTCGATCATACTATTGGCTTGAGTTGAGCTGATGTAACAGTTACCAATGTTCCAAGTATTAAATATAAAACCACCTTTATCACGGTGCGTATCAATAAATAAAACTGCCCATCCTGCAACAATAAGATCTGTCAGATAGTCTACAACTTCACTATCAAAGTTAGAGCTGTGTATGTTACGGAAGATAAAGTTATCAACCATATCAAGCCACTGTTCGCCTTGTGTGAGTTGGGAAGGAGTATCTACGCCACTTGGTACTGACTTGAACCATAAGCTA